>JAOUKW010000091.1 GCA_029882335.1 Candidatus Heimdallarchaeota archaeon
TACCTCTTCAGCAGCTAATTCAACATGCGTTAGGGTCTCCACTTTTGGAGATGAGCTTCCAAATGCTCTTGGGAAAATTCTCTTGATCTTTCTGCCTCTCTGAGTTGCAGCATGGATTAATAATAGCCTATCGACCTCAAGTCCTTTATTCTCTGCATTTTTTTCCAATGAATTTAATAATTCTAGTATCTTTCCTGCAGCTTTTACAGGATATCTACCAGTATGCCATCCTTTGAGATCACTCCTATGTCCAACTTTCTTATTATATCTTTTAAATGGAACTGATCTTTTCATATCAATAACTTCTTCAAGATATGTTTTCGCACGATCTACAAGCATTCCTCTAATTGCAGTACAAATTTCTCTTGCGTGTTTTGGAGATATGTTTAACTCTCGTCCTGAAGCTAATACGGTTTTATCCGGATCGAGTCCAATTACACTGTACTTATAACTTGGCAATATAATCCCTATAACATCATTTATCTTAACTAATTAAAGCATTGAGATTGCTCGCGTTGGATCAAAAACAATTTTCTTAGAAAAATTAATTTTCCTACTATATTTTTTATTTTTAATTGAAGTTTGTCATTTTAGATGTGAACAATAATTCACTAGTATCATTTAACAAAGGTAAGTTAAGTTTATTTAACCATTCATTTAGAAGTTAATTATAAATCAAATTAAAATGAGCGAAATATAAATTAAAAACGACCTGTTACCCTAAAAAGAGTAACAAAACAGATATGTTTATTAATCCATAAGCTATTTATTATATAGTGGAAGAACAAGATCAACCTGGTATTATTAAAGATGGGATATTCTATCCTGCTGGATCAGGAAGCAAAATAAAAGGGAAATCGAATAAAACAATTGTATCTATTGGGTTAATTTTGATCATCTTTATTGGACTAATCATAACCAATAATAATTATAATAATGCTTGGCAATTAAAGTCAGAGTATTTTGAAGAAATTGAAGACGACGGCACTTCAAATTTATATACAATAAATTTGGAAATTGACAATTCTATTGGTGATATTTATATTGATAATCACATTGCAGAAAATAAGTTAATTCAAATAAATACGAAAATCTACACTCCAAAAAACAGAGATAATAATTATTATAACTATAAATGGGATATTTCAGGACCAACTGATAATAACTATTATGTCGCTTTTAATGGTCCTCAATCTACCATTTGGAATGACAATAAAATAAAATATGACCATTACATTAGTATAAATAATAAAATACTGTTCAATCTTAATTTACAAACATCTGTAGGACTTATTGATCTTGATTTGTTTAATTCGTCATTAAATACAATCAGTCTAAAAACAGGTTCAGGTGATTTATCATCAAAATTTGTTAATTGTGAAATTAATGATACATTATCTATTGATGTTAGCTCAGGTTCTGTTGAAATGAATATTGAAAATTCAGTGATAAACTTAACTGAACTTTTTTTCCAAATATCATCTGGAAGTAGCAATTTTAATTTTGTTAACAATATATTCAATCAAAATACAATTATAAAAACTGAAGTTTCATCTGGGACTATAAACGTTATTTGGTATCAACAGATGTTAAACCATCGAATTGATGTAATATCCGAACTAAGCTCAGGTAACATCAATTATCAATTATTATTTAATGAGAATATAACTACCAATTATATTACTGACACAACTAGTGGCTCTGAAAATATTCCAAACGAAAATATTGGAACTCAAGGTGAAATTTTCTTTAATTTATCTACTGTTAGTGGTAATATAGATATAGAATATACAAATTAATATGTATTAAAGTTAATTATCACTATTTATCATAGATTTCGATTTTTCGATCTTCTCAGGTATATAATTACACTAAATTCCAACATTAATATTGGCAATATCGGATAATCTAGATCACCAAACCAATTATTCTCTGAAGAGGAACTTACATTAGAAGGACTACTATTTGAGTCATTGCTATTTGAATTAGAGCTTGGTGGAGGTGGTGGGGGTTGATATGCTTCATTTACACCAACAATAATTGTATCATTTACCCATGAAATTCCAGCTTGTATTATTGTATCATCAAAATATAAATCATAAACTCCTGGAAATTGCGCACCAATAGTCCAATTTATAATATGACCTGTAGTTCCAATATAATATGTAACATCATCATGACCAACTACACTGGGAAGATGATTTGAACCTACCTTTACAAAAACAGTATCAAAAGAAATATTTCCAAACAAATCATACACAACAATTGTATGATTATAGACACCAATGGATAGATTATCTACATTTATTGAATACGTTCCACTAACCCAATGGTTATTATTTTGTATGAGGACACCATCCATATACAAAAAAGATCATCGACAAAAATATTAGATACTACAAAATAAATCGGTAATATTGGATGAAAAATGGACTGAACTAAATTAAATGTTTCTAACACATTTGATATTGTTTCAATTCCAAATTTCAGATAGTATTCATGATCTACAACTACTGAAATGTCGAAAACATATATTCCTTGTTGATTTATCGTAATTGATTCAGTTTGAAATGATATACCAAATAATAGTGATATTAATAATACCATTAATTTAATTTTCATATTTTTGATAAGTAAAAATAATAAAAAAAGATACCTTTGAAATCTAATAAAGATTCCTAATCAAATAATATTCTATATTGAATTGAGTTTTAGCTGATCTATGTTGGAATATTTGAGAATTAAATAATCTAGATATTATTTTAGGGGTACATACATAGAACTACGTGTGGCACCAATACCTGGGGCAGAGTGTTTGACTAATCTTCTTGCATGTGAATATTCTGCCAAATAAGTACCTATCTTATCAAGAGTGCATTCAATAGGTAAATATTCTTTACCATTATATACCTCAATGGTTAATCCTACATGTTCTGGTAATATGATAAAATCTCTTATGTGTGTCTTGACAATAACTTGGGTCCCTTTATCCATCGCGTCTTTTGCTTTTCTTAATTTATCAAGTAATTTGGTTCTTTCATGATTCCAATATTTTACTCGATTTAATGACCTTCTTTGTCTTGATGGTAGCAATTCAACTAATTCATCCCTAGATAATGCTTGTAATTCTTTGAGTGTTTTTCCGCGATAATGGGTTTGTCTACGAGATGCCATTTATTTTTACTCAAACTAGCATACTCAAGATATATTTTAAGAGTTAAGATATGTTTCGTCTAGTTCTTTGAATAATCAGATAAAGAATCATGATATTGTTTACGCGATTATTTTATTGAAAAATATTTCTTCAAATACAGGCATTTATCGATTAATTTCAATAGTCACGCGTTTACAAATTAAATAGGTATTTGTAATGCGTAATAACGAATCTACCATAATTGAATTCATTCAGTCGAAATTAAGAAAAAGCTCAGATACCTTACTTCCACATCCTGAAGATGCTGTAGGTATTTCAATTGGGGGAAATAATCTGGTTATCAATATTGATGGTTGGGTAGAATCAACGGATCGATTACCTGGGATGAATTTAGAGGCATGTGGGTATCGAGCTGTTATTAATGCAGCCTCTGATATAGTAGCTAAAGGTGCAGTACCTCAATGGATGCTAGTATCATTATCCATTCCCGAACACATAGTAGATCATCATGAAGAGATTATTAATGGTATAGTTAAAGCTTCTGAAAATTATAATATACAATATCTTGGTGGCGATATTAATTCTGCAACCGATATAATCATTGATGTAGTTGTCCTTGGAATTGCAAAAAATTTAATTCAAAGATCTACTGCACGAGTAAATCAAAAAGTATATTGGCTAGGTCCAGAATTAGGGATTAATTCTGCTTCTATCCAAATTTTGCTAAATAAAATCAGAGGTAATAAAACAATAGCATTGAATGTTGTAAGTCTGCCTTACTTAAATATGACATTTCTTGATATCTCTGCAAAAAGTTCAATAGATTGTAGTGATGGATTAGCTATTAGCTTATCTCATTTAATGAAATCTTCTAAAGTAGGATTTGAAATTTATGATTTTAAGAATCAAAATATTAACAAGTGGGTAGAACAAGTTGCTTCGGATAATAATATCGAAATAAGTGATTTAATTTTTTATGGAGGTGAAGAACTAGGTATTATATTTACCCTTGATGAAAATGATCCTACACCATTGAATGCAATTGAAATTGGTAGGGTAATTGAAGAGAAAAATATAATGTATAGGGGAAAAATAATAGAACCAAAAGGATGGCAACATTTTCAGTAGAAATACCCGAAAGAATCACCTTGTAATCAATCTACAATGTTGTTGGTATATATTTTATTATTTTAAATTGTAAATAAAATTGGTACTGTAATGATTTTTAGATTAATGGTAGAACCTGCTAATGCAGCATAACTAAGATTGCTATTTGCTTGACCATCTACACTATGACCAACTACCAAGGGTCCTGTAATGAGATGAATTGATGACGTAATTATTGTTGTGGATCTTTTTAGTCTTAAATCCCATTCTCCTAAACTATGTGGAAAATCCAAACTACTTACTCCATCTGGAGATCTAATAAAATCCATTTTTATAATAATTAAAGTAACATCATATTGATTTACTCCTGTATTTGTAATTTCTAAGCGAGATTTAAAATATAATGAATATATCGCAAATTGATAATCAAAGTCCACTTTTGCAATATAATTACTCGCAGTAACAGATTCATTGGTATGGATCAGTGAAGCCTCTCCATCTACTCTATTTAGATAGGTAGAAGATGATCTTTTTTGAAAAGAACCTTCGACCGTTGCATAAAATCCACCAATATTTGCATTTGTTGTATTAAAAACACCATTATTATCACTAAATGTATATTGCAATAAATGACCATCATCTATATCATAAACTGCACCATTAGATACTATTGATACCTTTCTTTGACTATCACGAGATGAAATGATTAAATCCTGCATGGTATTTGCAATTGATGAAAATACAAATTCTTGATTAACTGTTTTAGTTTCTGCATCAAAGCCTAGAAGTGTAGGAGCAATCTGATTATAAAGAACACCCATGGAAATAATCATGATGGAAAATATCAACATCGTTGCAACAATGTTTGATACTGCCTTTCTAGACCTCATTAATACAAGTAATAACTTAGTTACAAAAGAAGATTATGATTAAATGTCAAATAAAAATTATGTTACTCATAAAATTTTATCTTATATTGTATTTAGACATACAGAATAAAAATTAAAAGGAAATAATATTCCTTGACTAAGAAATGATAATTGATAATGTAGTAATGTGGCCTTGAGTTATTTTTAAATATTGATTGTCTAATGTATATAGACAATTATGGTCTGATAAATCAATTTTGCAATCATCAAATTGAATTTTAGGGATATAGATTATTGTTTCACCTATATCTGCATGCCAATCCATCTTGAATATATTGTTTTTAGTATCATAGGTAAAATTAATAAGTTCTCCACTAATTTTCATTGGATATGGTCTGCAAAATCCTTTGATTGCCCTACCACCTGAATTTATTTCGTTGGGATCTTTTTGCTGATCTCTACTAAAAATTGAAAGATCCTCTAAATTCCAAAGATCTCCCCATTCATTGTTATTATCTGGTGTATAATTCCACAAAGTTGAATTTAACTGTAACTCATCAATAATATCATAATAACTTGTGAGGGCTTGAATTTGTTTGCTGTAATTACCTGTTTGATATGCTTTTTTGTTATTCATATCAAAAGGTACACCAAATTCTCCGAGTAACGTTGGTACACCATGCAGTTGATCTGATATTTCAAGTAACTTAGATAACTGTTGTTTATACATGCGTTTAATTTTTTTCTTTCCAAAAATTGGTTTCATTTTATCAACATCAAAAGAAATCCAAGAATTATATGATTTTGTCATCAATGTCAATATATCGTACCAATGAGATGAATTCCCTATATTTGTTGGATCATTTTTATTCCAATTTAATTCCACTTTATCCAAGGAGGCAACTTCATTTTGAATAAAAATTGTAGCATCGGGTATAATTTCTCTAATTTGGTGTGTATAATTGAGAATAAATGGTTTCATATAATCGTTGACAAAATTAACTGGCTTTCCTAAGGTGTTTTTCGCAAAATAATGTGGTTTCAATAATTTTGGATGTTTTGTATCTTCCCAAACCTGATGATTTAACCAGATATCCTTATTTTCATCTAACCAAATAGGAATTTTTTTGGAATTTAATAAATAATTACCTGTTTTCCTAACTTTAAGCCATTTTATACTATAGACATCAACCATAGTTGGAAGGCCAACCATAGCTTTCATCATATCAAAAGGTGAATATACCAAGCCAGGGATTATAACCTCTGGAATTTTTGATAAGTCATGATAACCAATATATCCCCGACTTGGTTCATTTATTGTATCAAATCCTATTACATGCTCGTAATTTTTGACTCGCTTTGCTATTTCTACCATAGACGCTATAAAATGATCTTGCATGTAGTTTTGTACATTTTTCCCTTCGATCTCTAGTTTCGGTGCAAATTGATTTCCACCAAAGAATAGAGTAAACATTGTTGCAACTGAAAAACGAGTATAATTAGAAGCCCAACTCATTGGTGGATATTGTTCTGGATAATGATATTGCATAATAAGAGCAGCATCATTTTCATGAAAAGTGGTATAATTCATTCCAACTTTTTCAAATAGCCATCCCGGTGCTCCATCACCACCAGTAAATCTACTCCATACATCTTGATGGGGGTCTATAAAAACATAAAATCCATAGTCTCCAGCTACCTTTACTACGGCTTCCAAATAGTCCAAATAGCTTGTATCATATATTCTAGGTCCTTGATGTTCTACTGCTTCCCAAGTAGTAATAAATCTAATACAATTAAATCCCCAATGTTTTAACCTAGAAAAATGTTCATCTGCTTCTTCAAGTGGAAAGGGACGATTTACAAAACTAATATTATATTTTGGTAATAAATTTTCTTTATTATGAGTTTCTCCATTACTAAAAGGCATCTTAGAAGAGCCTGATAGATTAACACCCCGTAATAATACCTTATCCTTATTGTTATCCACAAACCATTTGCCATTTATGTTTATTCTCAATGAGAAAGGTTTTGTAGACTATAATTAAAAGATGTTTACTTACTAATATTTTCCTGAATGAATTAAAAATTTATCTGCATAAAAGTTGAATTTGTATCTGTTATAATTAATCTGTATTATATTATATTCTAAGATATCTAACGTTTATTATTTATCGGGTTTTAATTATATAATTTGTTTGATTTATATTTAGATTGTTAGAAGTAAAATATTGAAATATCTAACCGAATAAGGAACCTAGTCCTTCGTCGTCGTCTTCAACTTCTTCTCCTTCTTCTTCATCTTCCTCTTCAACTGGTGCTGCTGCGGTTTCAGAACCTCCACCTGATACAGGTGCAACTGCAACTGGGGCTGCCATGGCAGCTGTTGCTAAAGCTTCTTCAATATCAACATCTGCGAGTGCTGCTACAAGAGCTTTAACTCTTGATTTGTCTGCATCGACGCCTGCTGCCTTTAGTATCTTTGTGATTGCATCTTCAGTTATTTCTTTCTCTGCTTTATGCAGTAATAGTGCGGAATATAGGTAGTACATATTTTTTTCTCCTTTAATTAATTAATCCAGCTGGGATAGCGGATTTGTCTACTTTTGCTATTGCTCGAGCTAATGCCATCATTTGTGAATGGGCACGTCCAAAAACTGCAGAAGCTGTATCTTTTGTAACATAACCAATTGATGCAGCCAAAGCAAGTGTCTTTCTGTGAGCTGTTGCAATCGCAAGAGAAGCAGTATCTTCGGTTAAGAAACCGGAGTTAACAGATAGGTTAACGGCTAGTTGGTGAGCAATTATTAATTTAGCTTTGTATTCATCGAAATCGACAATTAAACTAGATCCTTCAATAATTTCTCCATTTTCTAATACCACATCTAGGGATAAACCTACTAAAAAGGGTTCAATACCCAATCTAGTAAGAATACTCGCTAATGGTACATTAATTTTATCACCAGTTTGAATAACTTGAGTGTCCTGAGATACAGCAACAGTACCTCCTTCAATTTTTGTAGGAAGTCCAACAGAATTTAATTCTGTAATAATGGTACCTGGTGGAAATCCAGTATTCATCTTGGGTACAATAACATTGGTGGGTGCAATTTGACCAGCTTTAGCTGGTGCTTTTACTTTATTTTTGTTAAGATAATTTGCAATTTGATAGGGACTGAAATTAGTAAATAAAAATGCACATGGACCTGAGATAAACTCAACTAGGTCTTCTTTTCCAGTAACTTTGGAATCTAATAAAGCCCTTCTCATGAGTGTATTTTTTGCAGATACGATTTTTGCTCTGCTTCGTAGATCTGCACGGAGTTTTTGTACTGTTTTTGCACCGATGGTATTCATCTGTACAATACCAACAGTAGAGTAACTATCCAACTGACCAACTAAATTCTTAACAATATTTTTCTTTCTTTGAGAAACTTTAGCTACAACTTGACTCATTTGTCTACACTCCTAATTTAACACTTGAACCCATAGTAGTTTTGATATGGTAGTGTTTAATATTGTTTGAACCTTGCTCTAATTTATTTTCTATTTCATTAATAACCACTCTAATATTAGCTGCAATGTGTTCATCTTCCATATTAAATGTTCCAACTCTGCAATGAACTACAGGATTTTGTCTAACTCGAACTCTAGCTATTCGACTATATCGAAAAACAAAATCTTCTATATTTGCATTTGGTGGTAATACTGATGGCATTTTACCTGCTGGACCCAAAAATCGACCCATTGATTTACCAACAACGGCCATTAACTGTGGAATTGCTAAGAAGTAATCTATTTTTTTAATATAAGATTTTACTTCTTTTGGATTACGGATCATTAAGTCTATTTCATCCTCAGTAAGTGTGTATTTTACACCAGCTTCTTTTGCACGATTAATAACATCTGCATCTCCAATTATACAAAGATTCATTGTTTTGTTCAATGCATGAGGTAATAAGACTTCAAGTCTGAATCTCTTACTAGGATCCTTTAGATCTACATCTCTTAAAGCAACCGCTAGATCAATAGATTCAATAAATTTCCTTTGTTTAGGTGTTGATTTTATCTGCTTTACAGCATCAACTATTGCTTGTTCTGACATTTTTTCACTCCTGCTACTGATCTTTTCAGTCCCTATTGGGATCCTGTCAGTTTACGCAAGTTAAAAGAAGACTCCTAAATAGAGCTTCTAATTTACATTATAACTTCTATATTTTAAAACTAAGGATACATCGCGTCCCTTTCATCACTCATTATTATGTGAAAGTTTCATAGGTTTTTTTGAATGGAAAATATAACTACATATTATGAAACCTAGCATATCATATGTTGATTCTTCAAGTAAGCATAGTGATATGCAAGAAATACTGCATCCAGTTATAATTAAATGGGTCCTTGATACTTTTGGGTCTTTCAATGAAGTGCAAAAACTAACCATACCTCAAATCCTAGCGAATAAATCTACACTTGTAATGGCACCAACAGGTTCTGGTAAAACATTAGCAGCATTTCTTGGAATATTATCTGAATTAATTCATTATGAAGAACAAGATATGTTACAAGATCAAATATATGCTCTTTATATATCGCCATTAAAAGCACTAAATAATGATATTTTCAAAAATTTAGAAATTCCTTTATATGATATCAAACAAATTTCAGGGACGAAAATTAAATCTGCAAAAAGAACTGGAGATACAACTACACAAGAAAGACAAAAGATAAGTAGAAATCCACCACATATCCTGATTACCACTCCTGAATCTTTGGGATTAATGCTTGCTGCTCCTAAATTTAAAGAAAAGTTAAGAACAATCAAATGGTTAATTGTCGATGAAATTCATTCTGTTGCCGAAAATAAAAGAGGGACATTTCTATCTGTCTGTTTGGAGAGATTATCTTACTATTTACCCTCTAATCTCACAAGAATTGGATTATCTGCAACTGTAGAACCAGCAGAATTAATTGCCCATTATCTGATTGGTAATAGAGATATAGAACTAGCATTTGTCGATCTAGGAGGGAGTAGGGAGTTAGAAATAGAAGTTATATCTCCTGTAAAGAATCTGGTACAAGCTCATTATAATCAAATTGAGAAAGGACATATTGATTATATAAAAAAATCACTTCAAAAACATGAAACTACACTAATATTCTCTAATACAAGGTATCTATCCGAAAGATTGTCATATAAATTACAGAATATACAAGATTATCAATACAGAGATAAAATCGCTGTACATCATGGATCTCTAGATAAAGATGTAAGAATGGAAGTTGAAGATAAGCTAAAAAAAGGGGATATGAAGGCTGTATTCACCAGTACTAGTTTAGAAATGGGTATAGATATTGGGAGCATTGATCTAACGATTCAACTTGGTAGTCCAAAATCCGTTCGAGCTATGCTTCAACGAATTGGTAGATCCGGACACCAGGAAAATCTTATTTCAAAAGGTAAAATATTAGTATTTAATCGAGATGATTTGTTGGAATGTGTTGCTATTGCTAAATTAACCGTTGAAGGAAAAATCGATGCAATAGAAATACCTGAAAAACCAATAGATGTATTGATTCAAATGATTGTTGGAATGGCTGTTGAAAAGAGATGGAAAATCGATGAAGCATATCAGCTTATTAGATTATCCTACTCATACAGAAACTTGAGTAAAGAAGAATTTATTCAAATATTAAAGTTTGCAGCAGTACCAACAGAAGATGATGAAATCGCATGGAGATATGCACATATATGGTTAGATATTGAAAATGGAGAATTTGGTAAGAGAAAAAGTGCCAGACAAGCGTATCTTCAAAATATAGGGACTATACCTGATGAAACCACAATTGATGTTCTTCTAGAAGGATATAGGAATAAAATTGGGAAAGTATCCGAAAAATTTGCTGAAAAATTAAAAACATCAGATATTTTCATTTTAGGAGGTAAGTCACTACAATTCATAAGAACAATTTCAGATAAAATTCTGGTAAGAGATGCACCTGGAATGATACCTACCATCCCTTCTTGGGGTGGTGAAAGAATGCCAAGATCTAATGAAATAAGCATGGAGATACAACTATTACTAACCAAATTGGAAACATTTATTGTATCAAACAAAAAATTAGATGCAGTCTCTTGGTTAATTAAGGAATATCCAATTAATAAAGAAATTGCTAATTTGATATATGATTATGGAAATGAACAATTTTCACTTACCCATCTACCAAAATTAAATTCAATTGTTATTGAAACCTATGTTGAACCCTCTGGATTTAAGAATATACTGGTGTTAACTCTTTTTGGATTGAAAATAAATATGACTCTCTCCCAACTGTTAGCAACACTGCATTCACAAGATATGGATGTTAATGTTGGTGTTATCGCAACAGATAATGGGTTTTTATTACGATTACCTCCTCAAACAACATTTGAAACTTCTAGATTATTTGAAATACTCGAAAATAATGATTTAAAACAAATATTAACTCAAAGTGTATTGGATTCAGAGATATTTAAGAATCGATTCAGACATGTTGTATCTCGTTCTCTGATGATACTACGTAACTGGGGCGGTGGTAATGTATCTGTAATACAACAAAAAAAGAAGAGTTATTGGTTGCAGAAGCATCTGAAAATTGATTCTCCAATTGTTAAAGAGGTTCAGGACGAGGTATTTTTTGACATGTATGATTTAGTACAGACAAATGTCATAGTTAACAAGATTGTGAATAAACAAATAGAGGTTTCACTATATCCCGAATATGAGATCGGA
>JAOUKW010000092.1 GCA_029882335.1 Candidatus Heimdallarchaeota archaeon
GTAGTTTCTTTTGTTGGAGGTGGATTGAAAGAACAGTATATCCCTGCAATGATTGAAGAATTAATGCGAAGAGGTGAATTGTATACCTCCTATACTCCATACCAACCGGAAATTTCGCAAGGTATGCTTCAGATTTTATTTGAGTATCAATCAATGGTTGCAGAATTGTTAGATATGGAGGTTGTTAATGCATCAATGTATGATTGGGCAAGTGCAGTTGGTGAGGTATTATTGGTTATGTGTCGGATAACTCGACGAAAAAGAGTAATACTTGCAGGACCTATATCTCCCAAACGAATTGCTGTAGCAAAATCATATTTAGAGCCATCAGGTCATGAGATTATTATTATCAATGAAGATGGTTATTTAGCATTAGATCACCTATCAAAGATTATTGAAGAAGAAAAGTCACTGCCGGCAAAAAATCAAACTATTGCAGGTATATATTTCGAGGTACCGAGTTATTATGGAACATTTCCCGATCAACCACAATCACTTGCTGATATGATTCATGATATTGGTGGGTTGGTTTCAGTGGGTGTAGATCCTATATCACTTGGAATTATAGAACCACCAAGTCATTATGGTGCAGATTTTGCTGTTGGTGAAGGTCAACTACTGGGTAATGCAATAAATACTGGTGGTCCACTTTTGGGGATCTTGGCTGCAAAATATGACAAAAAATGGATTAGACAATTACCTGGCAGATTGATTGGAAAAACAAAAGAGTTAAATTCTGAGTTACCTGGATACTGTATAACACTTTCTACAAGAGAACAACATATTCGTAGAGATAAAGCAACTAGTAATATTTGTACTAATGAGTCAATTACCGCGGTCAATGCAGCAATATATTTGGCTGCTTTGGGTAAGCAAGGGATAATTGAACTAGCTCAAAATCTCATGGATAAAGCTCATTATCTATCAACTGAGTTAAATAATTTAGATGGAGTTACTTCAGCTGTATATGAACCTTTCTTCAATGAGTTTGTCGTAAAATTTGAAAATATATCCCATGAATCATTAGAAGAAAAGTGTGTGAAGAGTAATTATTTTCCAGGTATCCCTGTTGAAGGAGATGGGTGTCTTCGTCTTTTCAGTGTTTCTGAAGTTCATTCTAAAGACAATTTAGACAACTTTGTTACATTTATTAAGGAGGTATTATGATGGTTAACAAAAGAAGACAAGCACAATGGCCTGAGGAATTAATTACTAATATGGGATATTCTGGCAGGAGAGCTCACATACCCCAATTAGTTGATGTACCTAGAACTAATTTACCTGATGGTTGGCAAAGAAAAAATCCTGCAAATTTACCAGAAGTATCTGAATTAGAGTTAGTTAGACATATCGTCCGATTATCACAGATGAACCATGGTGTTGATGTTGGTGAATATCCACTGGGTTCTTGTACAATGAAATACAATCCAAAAGTAAATGAAAGAATTGCTAGATTTGATAACTATGCAGCTATGCATCCTGATGCACCCGAAATGGCCATGCAGGGGAATTTAGAAATAATTTATCGACTTCAAGAAGCACTCAAAATAATCACTGGATTCGATGGTGTTTCAGTCCAACCTGCAGCAGGTGCTCAAGGAGAGTATGTTGGTATGTTAATTACCAAAGCCTTTCATGAATTAAATGGTGAAGGTCATCGAAATAAGGTGTTAGTACCTGATTCAGCACATGGGACGAATCCAGCAAGTGCTGCAATGGCTGGCTATAAAGTAGTAGAACTCCCATCTGATGCAAATGGTTTTGTTGATTTAGAAATTTTGAAAGCTGCATTAGATGAAAATGTAGCAGCTTTTATGATTACTAATCCAAATACCCTTGGTATTTTCGAACCTCAAATTCTTGAAATTTGTGAATTGGTACATGGATTTGGTGCATTAAATTATCTTGATGGAGCTAATTTTAATGGAATTGTGGGAATGGTAAGACCAAGTGATATGGGATTTGATATCATGCATCTCAATATGCATAAGACATTCAGTGGGCCTCATGGAGGAGGTGGACCTGGATGTGGACCTGTTGGTGTGGTTGATAAATTAGTAAAATTCTTACCAAAACCCATGATTGCTCATGATGAAAAACGTGACTACTATTACCTGGATAATGATAGACCACATTCCATAGGTCGTGTTCATGGTTATTTTGGTAATTTTGGTATTATCCTGCGAACACTTGCATATATCTATCGTAATGGTGGTCCTGGCTTACGTGCTGTTTGTCAATCTGCAGTATTGAATGCAAATTATCTAATGGAAAAAGTAAGTCAAATCAAAGGGTTTTCTGTTCCATTTGCCAAAGACATGCCTAGAAAACATGAGTTTATTGCTAGCCCCACAAAGTTATTGAAGGATACAGGTGTTACTGCTGGTGATATTGCAAAAGCTATGCTTGACTACGGGGTACACTCACCAACTATTTATTTCCCATTGATTGTTAAGGAAGCAATGATGATAGAGCCAACTGAAGCGGAGACAAGAGATAGTTTGGATAAGATCTATGAAGTAATAAAGGAAATTGCAGAAAAAGCATATGAAAATGGTGATTTAGTTCATCAAATGCCATTACTAACCAGTAAGGGAAGATTGGATGAGTTTGCATTGGCGAAAGATCCTGTATTAAGTCATAAATTTACTGACAAACAATCAGATTAATCTTCTCATGACTTCTTCGTGATAACCAACAATTACAGAATAAATTCCTTTTAATTTTTCATCTAAATTTGGATCACCAGTATCAACATAAAGTGTTGGTGTCTCCTGTATCTTATCATAAGAAGCAAATAGCTTTATTGATAATTTCGGTAATTTATTTATTAAATCTGAAGGGATTTGTCTGTTTCCTCTACCAAATACATGTCCCTGCTTTCCAATTGGTGAAATCCAAATTTCATCTATTGGTTGATTATACAACATTTTTCTATCACAATCAAGATGTAATATTTTTCCATCTTTAATTATATCTACACCTAATAGGGAAATATCTAAACTCAGATGATTAAATATTGATTTCATAGAACTACCAGGACCTACAATAATTGTTTTATTATCCAACATGTTTTCATCTTTTATTCTTTCTGCGATTAACTCAAATGAATTGTTTGTATCGACTATATTGAATTTACCTGATTGTAAAAGAGATGTTACTGGTATGGTAATTTCACCAAATAATTTAGATTGGGCTATACCTTTTTTATAGAGCTCTTCATCTAAATCTAAGAGATCTGTTTGTGTAGTCTCTCTAATCCATGAATCTAGAAAATTACCAAATTCTTCTGGACGATGAAGAAAACATGAAGAAAATATCTTGACTCCAGCAGGAATACCAATAACTGGGATGTTTTTTGATTCTGCTGCAATATCTCTGGCTGTACCATCTCCACCAAAAAAAACAATTAAATCTACTGCTTTATTTACCATGTATCGAGTGGCTTCCTTGGTAGTTTCCGGAGTTGATCGTTTTGTTTTATCATAAGTGATGGGAAAGTTATAACTATCAGAATCGGTTGTAATCCATTGATACTTCTCTGTTTGTTTTACAGAGCTAAATGCTCTATTGATAATATTCCATACTGGTTGATTCGCTCCATTTTCAACTGCATTCCAGGCTTGTTCTATAATATCCGAACCTTTCCATGCTAGATCCGCTCCTACTCCTGCAATCGGATTAATAACAATACCAATTTTCATGCAAAACACTTAGGTAAAGATTTCACTTACTGCAGATTTTACTTTTTCTATTTCTTCTTTATTTAAGGAAGGAACAACAGGTATTTCAAAATGATTTACAGCGATTTGTTCAGCAAGTATACAGTTATCTGTATTGTAATCGGGATAATCAACAAATTTTGCCCACCTCCAATTTCCAATATTCTTGAAATTTACTTGTTGATAGCTTAATTTTGAATAAATTGGTCTAGTCATTATTCCTTTCTCTCTAAATTTTTTCACTGCCTCTTCAGGTTTTATTTCGTGATCTCTAGTATCTACTGCAAATATATAATTTCCGTGAGTCATTCCATTAGGGATTTGTTGATATCCAAGATTTGGTATTTCATCTATAATTTTTCGATATTGTTTGGCAGTTTCTTTTCTTCTTTCTAAGAGATTGTCAATCTTATTCATTTGAATATCTGCAATAGCTCCAGTTACATCATACATTCGATAATTATAACCTACTTGTATGTGTTCATATCCGCCCTTGGGTGTTCGTCCATGGTTTTTTAGTGAGATGATATTTTCAGCTAATTCGTCATTATTAGTTGTAATTATTCCTCCTTCTCCTGAAATCAGATTTTTAGAAACATAGAGTGAAAAAGTGGCTAAATCCCCAAATCCACCTACATGAGTGCCATCTATCCTAGCTCCATGTGCTTGGGCTGCATCTTCAATGAGAAAAAGATCGTTATCTTCAGCTATGTCTTTAAATGCTTTCATATCTGCAGGTAATCCAAATATATGGACCGGCATGATCGCCTTTGTTTTAGGGGTTATCGCTTGTTCTACAAGTTCTGAATTTAGATTCCATGTATCCTTATCAATATCGACAAATTTTGGTACTGCTCCTGTAAATAATATTGAATTTGAGGTGGCAATAAATGTAAATGGAGTTGTGATTACCTCGTCTCCGGGTTGTAAAGGGCTAGCTTCCATAGCTAGATGTAATGCAGCTGTTCCATTGACACATGCAATAGCATGTTTTGTTTCTGTAAATTTAGCAAATTTCTGCTCAAAGGAACGTGTTTTTTCACCTTCTACTAGTTTTCCAGATCTGATTACATCAGATACAGCTTGAACTTCTTCATCTCCAATATGTGGATCGACAAATGGAATATCTCGAGCCATATTTGTATTCTGATTTACAATATCTTATTTTATTCTAATTAAATCAGTTCTCTTTTTTCATTAATCCAAAAAATATTTCATAAAATCTATTTACTGTTTAATAAAATTATATTACTTATACATCATTATTAAATTGATGACAAGTAGAACATCACTTTATCAAGCTCATATAGATTTACAAGCAGATATGACTGATTTTTTGGGATTTGATATGCCTATTCGTTATAAATCATCATCCATTGTGGATGAACACATGGCAGTAAGAGAGAATGTTGGTATGTTTGATACTTCACATATGGGTAGGTATTGGATTACAGGTAAAGATACCAAAGAATTCCTTAACTATTTAGTTCCAAGGGATATATCTACCTTACATGATGGTATGGCTGGATATACCATGATCTTAAATGAGATGGGTGGAATAAAAGATGATGTAATTGTGTATCAACTAAAATCTGATGAATTTTTACTTGTATGCAATGCAGGTAATAGACAAAAAATTTGGAATTGGATTGATTCATTTGCTAAGTTATGGAAATTGGCCGGTAAGGATTTCAATATTGAGGATAAAAGTGATACATCTTGTATGATTGCGGTTCAAGGACCTAGAGTCGAAAATATTATGAAAGATTTGACCAGTGATGTTTTACCAGATAAAAGATTTCGAATTGCATGGATATCTATCGGTGATACTCCCGTTTTATGTTCTACAACTGGCTATACTGGTGAAGCAGGTTATGAGTTAATGGTGTTTGCTGATATTGATACTATCAATGAAAAAGCAATTGCTCTTTGGAACCAATTACTTGTTAAAAAGGTAGTTCCTTGTGCACTTGGGTCAAGAGATACACTTAGATTGGAGTCTGGCTACTGTTTATATGGAAATGATATGGATGAAACCACACATTTATTGGAAACAGGATTAGATTTCTTCCCATTTGTAAAAATAGATAAAACCAGTGGATTTGTCGGCCAAGATGCTGTGTTAAGTTTCAAAGACAAAGTGGATAAAATTCGTGTTGGTTTTAAATTACTTGCCAAAGGAATTGCACGACATGGATACAAAGTATTTGTTGATGATAAAGAAGTTGGTTGGGTAGCGAGTGGAACACAATCGCCAATTACTAAAGAACCAATAGGAATGGCTTATGTTCCGATTACTCATAAGGAAAAGGGAAGTCTATTTCAAATTGAGATACGAAATAAGAAAGTAGATGCAGAGGTAATTGATTTTCCTACTTTTGATACTACTAAATATGGATTACGCCGACAACTATAAGATTGAGGTATATTTTCATTATTCATATTTTTATAATATATGCTCAAGCAATGTTTCTATTAAACTGAAACAATAAATATTTTTATTTATACCTCAATTATTATATCTCAATGGATTTTTAATATCCTCATAAATAGGTATGATTCCTCGTATATGATCCTTTAAAAATTGAATTGCAGCTAATCTTTCATCTGGCTCTCCACCTTTGAGCATTCTATTCTTCTTTAAGGCTAAATTTTCAAGGAAACTATTCTTTTTATTTTCTACTTCGTAGAATTCAGCAACTTTACCTGGTTGAATGCTTTCAAATTGATCAAATAACAACCATGCACCATCAATTGGATCTTTTATCCTTGAGATTGCCATTACTCCTAATAAGTACTTATGTTCTCGGGGTAGCTGTACTGGAATTACTCCTGGTGTATCAAACATCATCATACTATTCGATACGCGTATTTTTTGAAATGCTTTGGTATGACCAGCCATTGGTGCAGTTGGTGCTGATTTTCTTCCTTTGAGTGTATTGATTAAACTGCTCTTTCCTGTATTTGGAAGTCCGACGATTGCTACTGTGGCCTTTTTTCCACTAACTTTCTTTAGTATTTCTCTTCTTATTAATGAAGTTCCCAGCCTTTCCTTGGCAGAAATCCCAATGGCATCTAAATTTTCATTTTCCTTTAACCAATCAATCCAGTTATTCAATACTTCTCTTGGAATTAAATCTGATTTATTCAAAGCTAGTAATAATTCAACATCGTCTCTTTCATTTACTGCTTGCTCCAAACGATTACTTCGACATATAGATGGATATCGTGCATCTACTACTTCCAAAACAACATCTGCATGGTCTACCATCTTCCAAACTATTGCCCAATATTTACTCATTGTGTTCATACATGTAACTCCGCTCGTAATTTGAGATAGATTTTTTTAGTCGTAATTCCTTTAAGATTTACTGAACCGTCGTTATTCCACTTAGTGTCTGAAATTCTGCATTTACTGTATACTAAGGTTGCTTTTGAGGGATGTAGATTTGCAAATTCAAATTCTTCCAAGTCTTGACGAAATAATTCTTCAAAATGATTGAGTAATACACTTTTCGTTAACTCTGGTTCATTATAATTGCTCTGGAGTATAGTATACTTAAAAAGAAATTCACTGTCATGAATTAAATTCCTCACATTATATATTTTTGTCTGATCACATAGGTCTGTTTTGGTTACTATAAATAAGACCACCAAATCCTCCATGCGGATAAAGGAAGTTGCAATATTGATAATATTATTTAGTTGACTCTGTAGATGATCCAATTCCAAGGAACTATCTAAACAAAGAATTATTGTATTATATGAGAAGATACTTGTAAACATCAAATTAAAGGCACTTAAAACCTCCTTTGGTAGATGAACCAATCCAATTGTATCTACTATATCAACCGGAAATCCAAAAAATTTTGCCCTGTTACTTTTGATTACCATAGTTGTAAATGCGTCAGAACCAACTTCTCTATTATCGTCTGTTAATATGTTGTACAAACTAGTTTTACCACTAGAATAATATCCAATTATGGGTAATTTTATTGTTGAATGGTCTACATCTAATTTTTTCTCTATTTCTCGTAATTCTCTTTCAATGCTCTTTATTCTTGAGTTAATATCTGCAGTAATTGTCTCAGTAATGGTCTCTCCGGTACCACCATACAATCCAGGTCTCTCCGATCGAATTCCCTCTGCAGCCTTTCTTACCATTCTCGGAGCTACATATTTTAAATTAGCCAATTGAAGCTGGAGTTTAACCTCTCTGCTATTTGCATTTTTCTCAAAAATTTCCAAAATTAACATTGGTTTATCTATAATTTCGACATTTGGGAGTTCATTCTCTAAATTGAATATTTGTTCTGTCTTTACCCTTCCGTCAATAATTACCTTTCTAATTTCTCGTGTTTGAACCTCTTCGATTAATTCCTGCAGCTTAATCTCAGGTAGAAAATGAATAGGATGTGGCTTGTTTCTTTTGAAAGAAGTTTCATATTCTATTGTATAACCTGCTGCACGAGTTAAATCATATATTTCATCACCATCATCCCACATGAGATATCGAACAACAGCAGCTTTCATTATAATTACTCATTGGAAATCGATGTATTAGTAGGTTATCTTAGGATGCAACAACAGTTGAGCGGAATATATTACCGATATGAAATCTGTCAGTACATTTCCCAGACTCAAAAGTCTATTTTCAAAACCAGTTTATTTATCATATGGTACAGTCTCTGCATTACCTTTTGCATCACTATTTCTTTCTTCACAAACATACCGAATTATATTTCTTGTTTAAGAAGACTGTTTATCAAATTGTCTGAATGTATATAAGTTTCCATACCATGTCAAAGAATTCCTCAAGCTCTTTATTTACCATGGTTATCCGTATTTTTTAGATATCATAAATAATAGTGCACATTATACATTATAGAAAAAACAGTTTGATTATTTAGTTCTGGCTAGTAATTTTATTATGACTGAAAAAAATTAAATATCAATAGCTGGATTGTTTACTATGATATTTAAACAATGAACAGTCATTATAGTTCAATATTTCAATTAAATAATTCAATTGCTAATATCTTATCTAACTGATAATTATGAAATATTTAATTTGCCTAATGACGGACTTCCTTAACTTTTAAACTCTTTACTGGTTGGTAATGAAACGCTTGCTGGTATCTCAAATTACTACTTTTAATGACTGATAACAATTTTCTAATCTAATTATTCAATTTCGATTGTTTCATAAAACAAATTTAAAGTACTTTTGATCAATAGAAAATATGAATTTGGCTAAATGTTCCAAATTCTCCAATAAGGCAAGAAAAAATTAAAGATGGGTTAAAACCTTCAAATTCTTTGTCTTGGTGGTAAGGCATCCTTGGAAATTGGCTTTCTAAGTTGTATATCCTTACGGGAAGGTAGCTTAGTCGGGAGAGCGCAGGACTGAAGTCTATTGTGTATGTTTGGCATACTGATAAACTGAAATCCTGAGGTCGAGGGTTCAAGTCCCTCTCTTCCCATAATTTTTCAGCTTTTTTTTTTCAAATATAATATTTGAAAATATTGTAAATTGGGGAATAATATTACATTGAATAATTGTAATTCTTAGATTTATCCCCATAATGATGCAATTAGTTAATTATTGAATTGATTATATCAGGTTATTTGAAATTTATGAACGAAATTACACCAAAGGTGTGTATTTCAATGTGATTGAAAATTGCTTTCTATCCATAACCGTAACTCTTCTTCTGGGATTGTGGAATGAGTACCATTATAAATTATGACCTTTCTCATTTTAATGAATTTTTTATGTAATAATTTTAAATTGAATTTTTGAATTGTTTTCAGTGAATTTTGCACCAGTTCATGAAGGATTGGTGGGCCTAGGATATCTTTGTTTGCTCGAAAAACATAAATGGATTTATGATCTCTAAATGGTGGGTTAATAGCTATTTTTCTAATACCTTTTGTTTTGGTTAATGGAAAACAACCTGCAGAATGACCGATAACTATATCGTATGATCCTTTTTGTATATTCCATTGTTTTTCTAAGTAGTTATATTTATTAAAATCATCATTAACTTTGGTCCAGCATACTTGTTTGATATCTGTAGCACCATATTCTTTCAATATTTGAGTAATCTGATCCATAAAATTTGAGTAACAACGTGTGCCCTGATATAGAAGTATTATTTTACCAGCAAGATGAGTGTAATTTTTCAACTTCAAATTTTATTATCTAAATTTTGTATTTAAGTTGATTGATTTTCTAATTTTAATTCGCTTATTTAATGTCAATCCTTTATCTACAAAAATTCTGTTATGGTGAATAAGAAAACCAAATAACCAATATAATGTAATTTCATAATTTGTTATTAGTATTAATTAATCCAAAATAAATATTAAAGTTTATTAAATTGAGAGTTCTTTATTTGTTATATCGTTTTATGAATAATTGTATTAATTTAGTTGTTTTCTTTTATTCAATCGAACTAGAGGAAGGAGTACTAAGAAGAATATACCTGTATAAGGATTAAATGGAATTGAAAAACCTCCATCATCCGTAGTTGTTTCTTCTTCTCTATATTGATTAATATCTCCGTCAAATTCAATCCTTATTGATTCTGATTCTGAGCTTGCTGAATTGGAAATTGATAGTTCATAAAGGAGTAAGATTCCACTTGATTGATCAAATCGAATGGTTATTGAGACAGATACACTTCCCTGTGATTCAGAACGTGTTACTTCACAAGTTACGCCATTACAATTAAATGTACCAAAATCACCTAACATTGTATTCAGCAACTGTTCAATACCCAATGATGTACCATCTTCAAATACCATAGATATAGGGGAAATAAATGGAAATACATCTTCCTCAACACCTGATTCTAGTATATCTCCTGCTTCATCTCGAACAGTGATCTCAAATAATGAATCGGTGGTACCCCATCTATCTACTGGGTTTGATGTTAATACCTCGACTGTAAGTGATACTGATTCTGCATAAGTACCTGTTGAGTCTGTGTATTGGTCTGTAATAGTCCAATCAAGTGTTTCACCTTGGTTAAATCCATAATATTCTAGTCTATCAATTGCAACTCCAACGGCAATATTTAGAGTAAAATCACCAGTTCCTGAAAAAGACCAAACGACTATATAAATTGTAGCAGGTGCACTTTGTACATGTGCGTTGTCTGGGTAAGAAGTACCAGTAGCTCCATCAAGATAATATCCATTTTCGTCATAAAGCTCCATATCAAAATCAGTACCTGATGGGCCAACTAAACTGAAATCGTAAGTTTCACCAATTGTTGCACTGAATTCAAATACTACCTCAGAATTACTGGTTGGTAAACTTCCATAATTATTTCCCAAATAAGCAGGTGTAATTGGTACTCCTTCAGAGATTGTAAGTACAAAATCACCAGTTCCTGAGTAGGACCAAACAATAATATAAATCAAATTTGGTGCATTATCTACGTAGGTAGTGTCTGGGTAAGAAGTACCTGTAGCTCCATCAAGATAAACTCCATTTTCGTCATAAAGCTCCATATCAAAATCAGTACCTGATGGACCTACTAGACCAAATTGATAATTTCCACCAAGGGTTGAATCAAATAAAAACCATACTTCTGTTGAACTATCTGCAATGTTTCCATAATTTTCACCAATATATGCTTGATCTATTGGTATTGATATTGTGAGCTCAAAAGACCCTGTACCACTGTAAGGATAAACCTTAATGTAGAATCCGTTCGTTGAAGAAACAGTTCTTACATCTGGATAACTAGTACCAGTAGCTGAACCTATCTGATGGACCCACTAAAGAGAAGGTATATTCACCATAATCTGCGAACCAAAAATATTCTGATTCTGTCCCTGTAATACTCCCATAGTTTGTACCTATATAGGCAGTTATGGGATCTGCAAAGCTATCTCCAGGTACAGCATTAGCAAATTAAACTGCCATAAGTGTGCCTATCAATAATGTTAGTACAATGAAATTATTTTTCATTAAGTAAATTAGATATAACTCGCTTATAAATTTTGTGTACGTATTTGTACGTTAATTTGCAATGAAAATTGGGCATTAATCAGTGTTTGGTAGAAATACAACAAAAAGTACTACTTATAATATAAACAAAATTCTTGAACTGCTTTTAGAGATAATTTCAACAAACTAAAATTAAATTTACTTAA
>JAOUKW010000233.1 GCA_029882335.1 Candidatus Heimdallarchaeota archaeon
CAGAGTTTAAATCACTAATGAAATTTTGGATAAATAACATTCACAAACAAGAAGAATTCATTCCAGAGGAGATAAACCCTACCCCTTACTTAATGAATATGTATGCCGTTACACAATGGTATTCTGGCAAAAAGGAGAGTGCGGAAAAACGATTCAAGTATGTTTATCAAACCTATGACAATTATTATTGGGCCAATGTAAACTTAGCTGGATGTCTCTTTCAAGATATGAAGCAGGGCAATTCAATACATAATTCTCGTATTAACAGACTACTGACAAATGCACTTGATCTAGTGAAAACTAAGAAGAAAAAAATGCGATATAGCGATCGAATGGAGATCCTCGCTTATCTTATCCAGTTTAATAAGTATATAGGGGACAAAACAATGGTAAAGAGGTACACCGATAGCTTTAATGCCATTAAAAGAAATATATCTGATTATCCATATGATATAAATGATTTCCATTTTGGGTAATTTAAGTAACCTCCACATAGTGACAAGCAAAATTATTCTGTATATATGATAAGGATAAATATCATCAAGATGCTCTAGAAGTTATGAAGGAGATTGAAATAAATAAATTTTCAATTCTTTATACATCGAATTATGTAATTGATGAATTCCTAAATTTAACGATTAAACTTATTGATGTTAAAAAAGCGATAGAATGGGGGAAAATCATATTTATTGAAAACTTAGTACACATGAGATTAAAGTGGATCTTGTGAAAATAGAAAAGATTGAGGATGTTTCAGATTATAAAGGTCATTACTTCAGTGAGGAAATTAATCCGCACTATATTACGTACAATTTAAACGAATCATTTATCGAAAATTTAATCAATTAATTTTTTTCAACTGCTGCAAATTCAAAATATTGATCTAAATTTTGATTGATATTATTGATTATGGGGTGATTTTTATTATGAATAGACTCCGGATTAATATTATCCTCTATTCGAATTAAGGTTCTTCTAAGTTGTGACCTAACTGGATTGCTAGAATAAGCAGCTATTAGAAATCCCACATAGTTTGCACTTTCTTCAATCATGATTGTTAGATTTAGATATTTAAATTCTCTTGGGATGTCGTTTTGAAGAGTTATCTCTTTTAAAATCGCCAAAATACCAGTCATTGCACTAGCAATCAAAATACCAGTATCTGATATATCCGATTTGTTCTCTGATTCCATACTATGTTCTATTATTGGAATACCACTTGATTTGGATATTATTAGTATCTGTTTCAATTGAACTGTTCTAGGAACAATTGAATATGGATATTGGACAATCCCAAACATCAAAAAAATTGTACCGATACCACCTATTGCAATATAGAAGGTAGTATAACCTCCCAGAAAGATTCTTTCAAAAATCAATACAATTGAACCTAGACAATTAAATGACCAACCTATACTAACCATGACATAAGTAATTCTTTTCTTATTATTTTTAGGGACTGTTCTTAAAGTTGATAATGATTCATTGACCAATTCAACACAAAGCCACAAGCTACACAAACCTATGAATATAATCGTCCAATTTGGAACATAGTTAACATTCCAATTATTGTGAGTGTAAGACCATTTTTGTGATATTATTAATAATCCAATTGAGAAAAATGTAAATCCGAAAAGAATAAACTGTCTCATTCCAAAATTAAAGCCTGATAAATTATTTATTGATATCCACATTATGAAAAGACCAATAATTATCATCACTGCTGAAATAACACCTACCGACTGTCTAAGGTGGATATAAATATCTCCTTTTAAAAATTCAAATATCAAGTATGTCATAGGATGAATGCTATAAAATAATAAACCTATTGAAAGAGTAGCTAACTCTTTGAACTTTCTCTTTTTGTAAACAAATAGCAAACCAATAAGGGAAATTGCATTTGAAATTATTCCAAAAATAGTTGGATATAAGGTTAGTACATTATATTCCATGTTAAGAACCATTAAAACTAATTAATATAAATGTCATGACATAGATTTAGTTAAAAAGGGAAGAAAAAGAAAAAGAGATTTAGAACCTGCCCTAAAATCATTCCAAGGAGCGAATATGCCAATGCAGGTACTGCAATTTGATAACACACACTTCGATTTGTTTATTCAGGATGAAGAGGTGAAAAGGAGTATTGGCACTCCTAATCTGTGTGCAGCAATTGATGTATATTCCAGGATGATAACTGGTTTTGAGTTGACCCTTAATTCAATTAATCGTCAATCTGTACTGGAAACACTGGTTCAATCGATTACTCCCAAAGATCGATATATTGAGAATTTATTTTCAAAAACAGATTATTATCCTGTATGGGAAATTCAGGGATTTCCTGTAATCATGCTTGTAGATAATGGTATGAATTACCGATCTGAAGATGTCAAGAGATTCTGCATGGAGTATGATATAATTCTTGAATTTGCACCCATTAGAACACCAAAATACAAAGCATACATTGAGAATTGGTTCAACATCCTAAAAGAAGTAATAGCTTTTGAACTATCTGAAGATGGATTCAGACCAAATATTAGAAAACGACTTGAAAATCCAGATTTTGATCCAGAAGCAAATGTCATCTTTACCTATCAACAGAGCGAACTATGGCTTGCCACATGGATTTTGGATGAGTCCATCTAAACAACACATACAACGATGGTTTACCTGCTCCAAGTATCAGAATGGAGAACTATGAATTGGGAAATGGAGCAATTATATTACCGCAGGCACGAGATCACCCCACTAAAAAGTCTGAGGTGACCTTGCTTCAAGTTAATGCTCTAGTAACCACGACAAGAGTATTGAAGGATAATATTGAATTTTGAAATCTGAATTACACAAGCTCAGAGTTAATTACTTTATATACTCAAAAGGGAAAGATAAAATTAACTATTTTGTATGACATGAGAGATATTCGAATTATCTGGGCATTGCATCCAGATACAAAAAAACCGATAGAATTAGAACTGAGTTATGGCTGGGCAAATACATTTGTTGAGGTTTATGGCTACGCATCTATTGCCTTATCATTTTGGAAAAAAGAAATTGCCTTGATAATAGAGAGAAATAGAGAGAGAATAACTTTGGCCCTATTTAGAAAGGAAAAGGGTAAGTCATTTCGCAGTCAATTGAGACAGAGGGCAAGAGAAACTAAAAAATCAAAGAGAAAAAGAAGAGAGCTTGAAACTCAAAAGGAAAATCAAATGAAGTTGAGTAGAAAATCTATAAGTCCTACTTCATTAACAGGTAAAAAGGTGGATAATCTTCAAGAGGATAAGAAACCTAAATCCAAGAGATCTAGAGTAAAAACAATACGAATACCAAAGAATGAGAACAATCCATTTACAGGTAAAAAACGAAAGAAAGGAGGTAAATAAGATGGCTGGAACTAATATTGAAGAATTTCAAATTCCAGAGGAACATATAGAATTGGTTAGAAGACCTAAAAATAAGAAAATTCAGATAATTCTGGATCAGATCACATCAAGAAATGCTTTTTACATGTTTGAGCAGGCAGAAAGCATATTGCTAACTGAATTGAGATCGAGATTTCTGGATTATTCAAAGGATAGCAATGATAGAGGGCGAATTGTATTATTCTGGGGAGATTATAATGTAGGTAAAACATATCTATTGAAATATTCACAGGCATTATTCCATAGAGAATACAAAAAACTCTGGGAGAAAGAAAAGTTCCCCATTTTAAGGAAAAATATCCCAGATGATATACGAACAGGAGAACAATTTCTTTTGTGGCTATTGGATGTGCTCGGTGGACAGGTTGATCCAAAGCAATTGAAGAATTGGGAAAAGCTACAACAAACTAGAACACGGTTGATTGATAGAGTAATCAAATACTGCAATATCAATCAAGTAAGGTTGTTCATGATGGATGAATCACAGCGTTTACTGAAGGCAAAAAATGTAAACCTGCCATCAATTTTCGAGGTGATAAAGGATCTTCTAAATGGTGAAAACTGGGCAGATCAAAGATTAAAAACCTGCTTCATCCTTGTTGGAACACCAGAAGCCCTACCTATTTTTAAGGTTGAGAATTGGATACAGGGCAGAACCCATACCATTCACTTGAAGGGATTGAATGAAGAATCTTTTTCAGATTTTCTCTGGCAGATATATGATGAC
Source organism: Candidatus Heimdallarchaeota archaeon (assembly GCA_029882335.1). Classification (GTDB taxonomy): domain Archaea; phylum Asgardarchaeota; class Heimdallarchaeia; order Heimdallarchaeales; family Kariarchaeaceae; genus JAOUKW01. Next base: position 4,147 of record JAOUKW010000233.1, read on the forward strand.
TTTGTCCAAATAGGAGTTTCAAGAGAATGGGAGCTAGTTGTGTTTGATAAGGAAAATGATGAGGTAATCAATCCAAAACATGCTACCGTGTTGTATGAAAGGTCACTAGGAAAACCTGGTCTCGCTGTAGAGATAATTCGAGAAGCCACCAAAAGAGCCCTCAATTCAGGCAGATTTTATCCAACACTGGATGATTATACCAAAGTAATTATTGACGGTACGGAGATAAATCTTGAAGATGAGGAATTTGATGACGAAAATAATTATCGAACACTTGGAAAGATGCTAGCAGAGGAACAGACGGGTATAATAGTATACGACATCAATGATTTGATTTGTAAAGTTCGAGAATGTAAATCGCCTTACGTCAACAAACCATATAAATCAGGAGCAGCTCTTCTTAGGCATTATAGGACAAAACATCCAAAATATGCCATTCATGATGTCGATGGAAATGTAATTGATTCCTAAATCAGGAGGAAACTATGCTAATCAAGGAATTTCAACCAATTGAGAATAATATTCAAGTATTATCAAATCCATATATCTGGGTTGTAGAGAATAGGGAATTATTGGGTGAATATTTATCTAAATTAGTCAAAGATTTAATAGAAATAATTCCTGATTTTATCAAAAATGGTTATGTCCATAATACACCTTCACAATCGGGTATAAAACCTAAATTACTGAGGGATATTTGCTACTGGTTGAGTGAAGACCGATGCCTAATGGATGCTCTATTTGAATCCAATGGGTGGAAAGAATTATTGGGTTTGGAATTGGCCAAATATCAACTGCAAAAATATTACAAACGGCATGAAGAACTTCCACTCTCAAAACAATTTATTTCATTATCTGGAGCAATACGAAAAGGTAGATGGAGAAAATACAGTATCACAACATGGAATGAATTGCTGAAACAATTATTTGGAGAAACAACGAATAAGGAGTGGGGACATTATGTTGGAAGTACGGGATATGAAAATGCAGTTCGAGAGGCAAAAGAATTTGCACAGAAAGAAGGAAGACTACCCAAATCCAATGATCTAATAACAATTAAAACAAAGGTCACTGAAGGATACTGGAGAGAAATGGGTGTTTTCAAATGGAATGACTTTCTCAAACATGTATTTGATGATGTAAATGTGGACAGATCAATTGATTATTCATTATATGAAGGAAAGGAAGGATTGAAACTGGCTCAGGGAGAAACAATGCAATTCAAAATTAAATATAATAAAAACCCAAGGATTTCAGATCTTCAACATATTTGCAGGGTAATTGATAATGGTAATTGGATCACATTTGGGATATCAAACTGGAATGAATTTCTATCAAAAACAACAGGAGAAATTAATATGCAGCATAACAAATATGTTGTGTACAAAGGTAAAAAGGGATTAAGTAAAGCACAAGAAGAAGCTAAATTGTTTGAGAGGAATAATGGTAGGCTACCAAAAAGAAGAGATCTCAAGGCCATTAATCAAGTGATTATGAATGGATATTGGAGTAGTTTTGGGATCGATAGTTTCAATGATTTTCTAAGAAAGACCTTTGGCAAAATCAATATGAAAGCTAATGGATATTACAAAGGGAAGAGAGGATTGAATAGAGCCATAAAAGAAGGTTTAGATTTTTATGATGCAAATGGCAGATTACCTGCAAAAAGAGATCTCAGAACCATATATAGTTTGATCTATGATAGGGGGTACTGGAAGGGTTTTGGTATAAATAATTGGGGGGATTTTAAAGATATTATTACAAAATCAAGGTTCGAAATGGTCTAATTCAATAAATAAAATAATTTAAGTAACTCTTAATTTCCTGCTAAACATTGTCTATTATTAGCCCAATGTATTTTTAATCCCTTCAATCCTTTATAAACACCAGAACATCCATCACTATCAACTTCATTGCAAGTAAAAGGCATTTCATGAATTATATATCTTCTCTTTTCTGCTTCAGCTGCATTTCTTCTTTGTTCAAGATAATTCTCAATTTTATTCTGCAAATAATAATATGCAGATCCTCCTATTGTGGATACAAATCCACCTAATCCACTTGACATTAAGGCACTTGCACTTAACATAACTTCACATTTATACTATGTCTTTTATACCTTTTGCGATATTGAAAGAAATTTGTCAACTCAAATATTTTTGAATAAATAATTATAGAATTTATAATTGCAAATCTAATTTATTAGACTTCATTATTTTATAATGAGTTCCAACCATTTACCAAGAAAATGATTAATCTTGACTTTTACTTCGGGATTAATTCTTCTATCTGAGTGATAAGCCTTCTGAATACCAAATCGATCTTGGTATTGAAGGACCTCTATTATCTTCACGTTTGGATACGTTCTTAACACAAA
>JAOUKW010000094.1 GCA_029882335.1 Candidatus Heimdallarchaeota archaeon
GATGAAAGATGGGTTCCGTCAGATCATGAAAGAAGTAATCAAAATATGATTTCCAACATATTCACACCTAATCATTATAACTTTGTTCCATTTCCACATGTTGGAATTAATTCTAAAGTGTCTCATTCAACTACAGAATATAATAATCACATTACTGAGATAATAAAAAATACCGGTAAAAATGCAATAGACATTATAATTTTAGGAATGGGTGATGATGGTCATACTGCATCGTTATTTCCTTTAAATCCAGATTACATAAAGTTACTCGGAAATAATACTGAAACAATCTCATTTAGTACTTTTGTAAATGAACAAAATGAATTGAGATTAAGTTTGTCACCTAATTTCATTATTAACGCAACAAATAGATTTCTCCTCATTTCAGGAGCAAATAAAGGAAAAGTTCTGAATAATGTATTTAAAATTAATGATAATAAAAAATATCCAATTCAAATAGCATTTGATAATAAAACATCTGTTTATCTAGATCAAATTTGCTATCAACAGTTAGAATTAAACAATAATTCTTGATTGGGAAATAATTCTTATGAACAGATTGTGATTTGTTGATTTGAATGAAAAGTAAAGAACTATTAATGATAATAATTATTATCGTTACACCAATTAGCTTTTCTCAATCAGTAATTATAAATCAAAGTTCCAATCAACAAGAAGTAAAGAATATTATTTTACTTATTGGGGATGGAATGGGTTTCAGTCATCTTGAATTAGGCAGTCTTGTTGAATATGGAAATAATAATTCTTTATTTTTACAATCAAATTTGTTATTCCAACAGAAAATGTCAACAAATGAGATTTATGGAGACATTACTGATTCAGCTAGTAGCGCTACAGCGATGGCTACAGGTTATAATACTAGAATGGGAAAAATTGGTGTTTTGTTAAATGATACACCAGTACAAACAATTTTAGAGAAAGCGGAACTTATGGGCAAAAAAACAGGTATTGTTACAACAACTGATTTTACCCACGCAACTCCTGCTGCATTTGCGGCACATACTAGTAATAGAGAACACAAAGAAAGCATTTATCAACAAATGATAAATCAAGGAATTGAAATAATTTTAGCAGGTGGACAACGTTGGATTTCAGATGTAAACACACTAATAAATCTTAATTATTCCCACATAACAACGATTGATGAATTAGATACTAATACTGATAAAATATTTGGTACATTTAATTGGAATCATTTAGAATACGAATCTGATCTACAGTATAGCCAGGATGCAAGGTTAACAGAACTAACTGTTAAAGCTCTAAATCATCTAAGTAATCAGGAAAATGGCTTCTTTTTAATGATTGAAGGAGGAAGAATTGATCATGCAGGTCATGAGGGAAATCTAACAAGAAATGCGCTGGAAGTAATTGAAATTGATAGAACTGCGAAAATAATCCATGATTGGATGTTATCAAATCCAAATACATTATTTCTAGTTGTTGCAGATCATGAAACAGGTGGCTTAACGATTGGGAATAATCATATTCTTGATGATAATCTCCCTTCCAATTTTATTAACTTGGAGGATATGAGAGATAGAAGAATAGATAGAGTTGCTCAAATTGATGCCACCTATTCAAGTTCGAGTCATTTTCCATGGTTAGTACCATTAATCGGCATTGGGGAGGTTGCAAATTCACTAATGAGTATGACATGTTCATACAGTAATACAAATGTATTTGATATTATGAATAGGGCTTTAACAGGAAACATTATCAATGATTGTCCCCCTCCAGCAGAAATACTTCCCAAACCAACATATCAACCATATTCTCCCACCGATGATAATAAACTTTCTTTATTTTCTCCTCTCTTTTTATTTGCAATACTAGTACTATCATCTCGTTTAAAAAAAAGATTTAATTTAAGTCAATTATGAAAGCAGTAGTGACAGGAGCTACAGGTTTAGTTGGACAATATTTAGTGAGAGAGTTATTACAAACAGGTAAATTCAGTGAAATACTGGCTTTGGGCAGAAATGAGCAAACTCTAAATCATCTCCAAGATTTGGGATCAAGAATAATGCAGTTTGATTTATTGTTGAATGATTTCAATGAACTGAAGGATTGGACAGGAGATTCTATTTGGTTTCATTGTGCAGCAGCAATTTCTGGCGCGGATAAAGAGACTTTGGAAAGTGTAAATATCAAAGGTACTCAATTGTTGATTGATTTTTTAACAAATAATCCAATATCCAAAATAATTCATGTATCTTCGATTGCAATCTATGGATTACACGAGGAGGGAATGTTCAAAGAAGATTTGGAAAAATATCCGAGCTCGAATTATGCCAAAACCAAGCATATACAAGAACAATTAATAACAAATTCAAAGTTAAATTGGATAGTATTTAGACCACCATTTATTGGAGGTCCAAATGATAAAAATTTCCTTTTTGAATTCGCCAACCGGATTACAAACAAAAAAATGCCATCATTTACCAAATCAGGGTCAATTAGTTATATTGATGTACGAGATCTGTGTAGAGGAATGGTACAAAGTGCGATTATTGATGATTCACATGAAATATACAATATAAAGGGTTTCAACTTTATATTTGATGAATTTGTTAAATTATTTGCTAAATTATTAAAAATAGAGCCACCTTATGGTAAAAAATATAATTATTCGTTGGTTATGGGTCTCGCAGTTTTCCTTGAGATTTATTATAAACTAACAGGTAATAGTAATGAGAGAAAATTATCGAGATATAGAATAAGAACTTTAACATCTCAACGAACTCTTGATGATAGTAAATTTCGGGAAAAGTACATGTTTACACCAAACATATCACCAGAGAAAAGCATCCAAGACTGGATACAAGTAGCCAATAATGAATAATTAAATAAGTAAAATATTGACCAAACAAGAAATATGTGCACAATTACTATAAATTTTATAAAAAATGTTAAAAATGTATTTATTATAAAAAATATTAAAATACTACGCAGTTGCTGAAAGTATAGTGTATAATAAAATAGCATGGAAGAACATTCATAATCATAACACGAATTGGTTTAAAGTTTTTATTTATGTGATTATTGCATATGTTACATTTATGATGCTTCTTAATTTTATGATATCAGGTAAAGATACAATAGTTCCAATCCTTTTGTTTTCTTCTAGTTTAACTGCTGTTAGAGATCAAATAAAACCCTTACAAAATCACAGAAAAACTATTATTTCGACTTCTTAATGTATGTTTCTAAGGAAGTCTGCATAGTGATTCATAATTGTTTTTCCTTGTGAATATATTAGTATAGGTGAAGAATGGCGAAAGTCAGGTATCTCAATAAATACACTGTTACTAAGCCATTGAGATAGTAATCTACATCCTTCAATATCAATAATTTCATCCAAAGACCCATGTAAAAGTAAAATTGGGATTTTAATAGATTTCATAGCAGCAATGTATCGCTCCATTTCATCATTATCAACATCTCTAGTGTAATACTGATACAAATCCTTCAATATAACTATTTTTGTATTTAAAAGTAGAGGTTTTAACTTCCATTTTACATATTTGTTCTTTAAAAAGTCTATAATTCCCTTTTGTCCATTTCTAAATACTGTTGGTTGAAATACAATATCATACACACGATTATAGTTATCTTTAGAAATTTCTTCATGATAAATGTCTTCCAATGCTTTCATTCGATCAACTCGATTTTGAAATTCTTGTTTTGTATTTAATCGAGATGGGTGAGCAAGATTTGGATTTCCATAACCACCAATAGATAATACACGACTTGGATATTTTGCTGCGACAATGCAACTAATTAAAGATCCTTTAGAGATTCCAAATAAATGAGCTTGTTTAATATCTAATTTATCCATAAATGCAATATGTTCATCACCAATCGTGATTAAATCGAATTCACCGACTAAATCAGAAGATTTTCCAATTCCTATGTAGTCATATTGTATATAACAATACTGAGACCCTAAAAATGTTTTCAAGTATTTAAGAAATACATAATCATATTGTTTAAAATTAAAGATAGAGCCATTTAATAATATAATTACGGGATCACTTAAATTACCATCAATTCTATAATAAATTTGTTTTTTATCACCAATTTCAATAAAACTCTCAATCATATTAATTCAACACGTAAAAAGCGATTATATCCTCAGTAAAATCCACAAATCTATGCTGTGTATTTTTAGGAACAAAGTAACAGGTATTTTCTTTAATTTGACATGGTTTGTCATCAATAATTAAGGATCCATTCCCTCTCAGAATAAGATAAACTTCATCACTGGTATGTGGAGTTTGTATATCTGTTTTGCCTACCTTCAAATGCATCACTCCAAATTCAAAATTTTGCTTTTCCATAAATGAAATCCAATAATTTTCACTAGATTTCATTTTTTCTAAATATTCAGAGATGATAAATTCATGTTTCACAGTTATTCGATAGATAAATATAATTTAAATATAGAAATAAGGTATTGATAATTTGCCTATTCTGTCATCCAAGATTTCCAGTAATCAAGATGTTCGGTATTTTTCAATGCATCTGTTACAAATAATGGTCGACGAGTATCAATCATAACCGCTTTTTCGTTTGTTTTCAATACCTCGGGATTATTTTGCACTCTATCAAATGCTTGAGGCTGAGGACCATGATGAATACCAGGTGGATGATATGTCATATTACCTATATCAATTCCATGTCTACTGAAAAATTGACCATCATGATAGAAAATAACTTCTTCATATTCTATATTTGAATGATAAAATGGGATTCTTAAAACATCTGGATCTTCTAAAGGCCTAGGAACAAAACTACATATAACAAACCCATTTGCGACAAATGTTGTATGAACACTAGGTGGAAGATGGTATTTTGGTGAAGTAATCGGTCTGAAATCATCTATATTTATCTTCATGGGAACACAATCACCTTTCCATCCAATTGTATCTTGAACTGGATTAAATGGATAGTAAACAGAGGTATACTCATTATATTTTTTAATCCTTAACTCCCATTCATCATTTGGTCGAGTTGGATTCTCCGGTATTTTGGGTGTCTCGATAATTGCAGGATCAAATTGAGCATTAGGTCCTAACATACCTCTATCTGGCAGATCAAATTGAGAATCAGTGGCTTCAATTACAACATAAAAGTTATCTGAAACATTTGGTACTAATCGATAAGAAGTACCTCTGGGAATAACAATATAATCGCCAATATTGTAATTAAAATTTCCATAATCAGATTCAAACACACCAGAACCAAAATGAATAAAGATACATTCATCACCATCTCCATTTCTAAAATAATATGGCATCTCTTTACTCATACGACTGATAGATACACGAATATTTTCATTGTACATGATAAGTGTATAATTTGCATTTGAATCCGTGATATCTAGACAAGTTACCTTATTGATATCATAAGCATGCGGTCGAAGATTACCCTCTATTTTTGTCCAACCAGTAGGTGCATTTTTTTTGTAGAGATGTGAAACTCTACCAAAAAATCCCTTTCGTCCGTGTTCAATCTCAACTGAACCTTCAGGGAGATTTGCATGTGCTTGAAGTGATGTATTTCCCTCTTTCTTTGGGAATAATGGGGGAACATAAGACATATTTCAACCACCTCCGTTGACATTCTAAAATGTTATAGTTAGACTATCAAATATTACACATTCTAACTTATTAAATCAAGTAATTCGGAATAAGATTGAATTACATGATCTGCTCCAGCATTATATAATTTTTCCATATTGAAAGTGGATGTAAAACCAATAACTGTCATTTTTGCTCTTTTACCTGCAATTATTCCATTTACAGAATCCTCAATAATAATACAATCATTTGGTGTATATCCCATTTGTTCTGCTACCAAATTAAACAGGTCAGGTTCAGGTTTTCCTCGTTTGACTTGTTCAGATGAAAATATTCTACTAAAAAATTGATTAAAGTTAACCTGTGATAAAGAGAATTTGATTTTTTGCAAACTACCTGAAGACGCGACCACCATTTTTATTTCGTTTAATATACATTTTTCTAATACCTGTAATAAGTATGGAAAAGATATTAACCTTTCACCAGCAGATGAGAGATAAATAGATTGTTTTAGAGAAATTAATCTATCTATATCATCAATTTTGAGAGAGAAATTAGATCCATAATATTCGATAGCATATCTATCACTAGTTCCAATAACTTCACTAAAATCATTCCCTATATCAATACCAAACTCCTGTTGAAATAAGGTATTCAATGCACCACAGCTTAATGATTCTGAATCAACGATAACACCATCATTATCAAATATTACTAAGTTTTTATTGGTTATCACTGATTCATCTCACCTTTTTCAAACTAAAAATATCACTTTATCTAACCTAAAAAGTGTCAAATAAAAATTAATAGGTGCAAAAACCTATATAAAAAATTGAGATTAATAATAGGTGAATAAACCTATTATTCAAATGACCAATTTACTGTTCCTCATTTTACTACTACAGAGTAGCAATCCTCTAGTTCAAGCAAATACTGGAGAAATTACAGAAACAAACAATCTTGAGATTTCTTATCTAGTGGTAAATTCATCTGAAACCAATAATTTCTGGTATCACCCAAATGATTCAGCAATATATATTGTAGAAACAGATAGTTTAATCAATTTAACAGTTAATAATCTTAATGAGGCTCATTCCAATTTGAATATTGAAATTGGAAATCTAACTAAAACTGCAATTAATGATGATGAAATTGAAAATAATTTAGCTTTTGGTTATTATTTTCTTGGAAATCAACTAGGAATAATCGCAAATACTTCATGGAATGAATTAAAAACGGATTTCAATCAGCTTAATTTTAACTCCTCTTCTTTCAATATCCAAGTTATCTCAACTTACCTTGGAGGTGAAATTGAAACAGTGACAATCTATTTAAAAGACAATTTTCAAGAAACTTCCTTAACATATAGTTATCATGATGGATTATTACTTTATGCCAAATCGGGTTTCGGTATGTATTATTTGGAAATTGAAATTTATTCAATAAATAACAGTATAGACTATTTTAAAATTCCTGATGAAGATGGAAGTTTCCTAACTTTTCCATTTGGATATGTATTCTTATTCATTATTAGTTCAATCTCTATTATTAAGAAAATAAAAAAAAAGATAAAATAAACCGACAATACTAATGAAAATTATTAAATGACAAAAATATAGAAATTTTGAGTGTTACTATGAAACAATCTGATTTACCATTATTGATTTTAATTCTCCAAATCATGAGAGAAAGATCAATAGGTAGATACAAGTTATCACAACTATTATCGGTATCCAAGGCAAAAGTAAGATCACTACTTAAATTTCTTGGCGAAAATAATTTAATTGAACCTAGTCGAGGTAGAGGTGGAACTAGATTGACATCTCAAGGGAAAGAGTTGAATATTGAAATTGCGAAATACATAAAATTGGATACCAATTATCAATCCGCGAAAATTTCATTCCCACTACTTTTCACCAATAAATCATATAGTATTATCTATCTGAATTCAGACCAAAGTATCACCAATGGGATATATGAAAGGGATCTAGCGGTGCGACATGGATGCATTGGTGCTATTTCACTCATAAGTCGCAATAATGCATGGCAATTTCCAAATAGCGGAAATGATGCAGAAGGATTAGAAATTAGTGATTATACCCTATTAAATCTTTATAAATTTTGCATTATCACAATTGCAGATAATCAAGGTATATCAAATCTAGGTGCGATGAGTATTGCTTTTTATCATTTAATTGACAAAATCGAAAGTGTATTCACCAAAAAAATTCAACCATAAAGTAAAAATTGTTAAACTTAAATGAAAATTTATGTTGTAAAAGGAATCATTATTTATGTTGATGAAAGTATTATGTAGTTAGACAAATGAGTTTAACTTCAGATATAAAGGTGGTTAGTTATCTTTGCGGGGAATGTAAACAAACACGAAGATTATCGATTGACAAAGATGTTCATCTACAAAGACGAGAATTAACTATTAATGGTTTAGCCTCGTATATAGATGTTCATGCAGATAAAAAAGGAATGAGTAGACACGGGATTAAAATATTTATTGACAAAAATTTCCATGTAAGAACAAATAATGTACTCAAAATAAAGAAATCAGCAAGTGTAACCTCTGGACCATCAATTCCACTTCCCGGTTTTAAAACTAAAAGTCTAACTACAACCTACACATGGCATAACTGGTCAAGTTTAGAATTAGAAATTAAGTCTGAAAATTTGAAATTTAAATTGGAAATTACTGAACTAGATGAAGATGCAGCAAATAAAATAAATTCTAAAATAACAACGGTATCAGAACTAGGGTCTGTTGTTTGCAATCTAGATGCCTTGGTAGAAGAAGAAACACCTGAAATATTAGTATATATTTCTGGATGGATGGCTTCTTTTTGTAATTCAATGGAACTGGCTTCTGCAATGCATGTAGACCTAATACCTGAAGTCCTAAGATACATTGATATCCATGTCCATAGACCGATTACTTATTCAGATGAGATGATAATTGCAATTTTAATTGATAAATCATCACTTCTAATTCCAAATAAAGACGCTCTTAGAATGATAGCTGAAAAAGGACCTGCAATGGAGTTAATGGGATTAAATCCGGATAAGCTCAAAAAAATTGCCATGGATTTGGTAAAGTATGATAGCTTTAGCATGATAGATATTCAAAAAATACTTGAGCATGAAATTGAAAAAGACAGTGAATTAGAAGAGGAATTCATTGTGCTTGCTTTGTTTTACTTAATATCACTAGATGCATTCGATTATAAATTATCTTACCTTCAGACTGTAAAAGGAAAAAATGAAGTTCCAGAAGAAAGCTATAATGCTAATTAGCTGGAAGAATTTTTGTTCTAACTTCTCCAAAACCCACGCGGAAATCGGCACCTTGACAAAATCCACTGAGAATTATTGTATCTCCGTCTTGAAGAAACAATCTCACATTACCATCATTCAATGTAATTGGTTTCTTTCCTAACTCATTTATTTCAAGTAAACATCCTCTAGACTCTTGTGTAGGGCCACTAATAGTACCACTACCCAATAGGTCTCCAACTTGTAAATTACATCCTGTTATTGTATGATGAGTTAATTGTTGAATAGGTGACCAGTAAAGATACTTATGATTAGTATGTGTTAATTGCATAGGTGTATTCATAGTTTCAGATTGAATTAAGGCATATAGTTCTATATCATAAACAAAATTATTAGATGATTTTAAATAATCTAAGGGCTCTGGATCTTGTGATGATACTTGTGTTTTAAATGGCTCAAGAGCAAGGGAAGTAACTACCCATGGAGAAATAGATGTTGCAAAATTCTTTGCTAGAAATGGACCTAACGGTCGATATTCCCAAACTTGAACATCTCGGGCAGACCAATCGTTTAACAGTACATATCCAAAGATATGATCTTCAGCACTATCAATATCAACAGGCTCACCTAAATCATTTGATTTTCCGATAATAAAACCCATTTCTAGCTCATAATCCAACCTACCAGTTGGTTGAAATACGGGTATCTCCGAACCAGGAGGCAATATTTGACCTTTCGGACGTTTTATATTTGTTTCTGTCACTATTACAGAGCTTGCACGTCCATGATAGGCAACAGGTAAATGTTTCCAATTGGGCATTAGTGCATTTTCTGGTCCCCTGATCATATTTCCAACATTAAATGCATGATTATATGAGGAGTAAAAATCAGTGAATTCACCTATTTTTATTGGTAGATACATTTTACATAATTCTTGTTTATAGAACACATCTTCTCTCAAAGATTTATCATCTCTAAGTATCGAAGTAGTATCTTGTAATAGATATTGGAGTTTAGTTCGAATCTTTTGCCAAATTTCAGAACCTAGATTAATAAATTCATTTAACGAATTTTTATCAAATACAGGTGAACCTGTGAGGATAGTATCAAAATATCCTTTAGATTCTAACTTACAGAGATCTAGAATAAACTCACCAATAGCAACGCCAATTCTTGGTTGTAAATTGTTTATGGAAAAAACACCATATGGAAGGTTTTGTATAGGAAAATGTGATTCGGGTGAAACCGGAATAAATGACTGAAATGATGGAGTAGAACCCATATATGTTTTTAATTAGAAAGTAGTTAATTAATTATAGTTTTGATAACCAATAGATTGAAAAATCAAGAGTGATCTAGAAAATAAATTACCATATCTGTTGAAGGGAGAGCAGGAAGGTTTAGATATTTAAAAATGGCTGAGATTTGACCACGATGATAGTTTGGATGAGAGATGAGATGCATAAGAATATGCTTTATTTTTCGTTTGTAGATGGTTCCATCCATTGATGTATAACTAACAATTCGGTTAATATCCTCAGGTGAGAGTACTTCAACAAAGTCAAGGAGTAATTTATCATAATTCTTCCACGTACTAGAAATTGCATCCCATGAGATAAAATCAGATGAATTTAGTACTTTGTTGGGAGACTTTCCCTCCATACGCAGATACCACATCTCATAGGATGCAAAAATATGAATTATCCGATCCAACAATTTACCATAGGGAGTATCTACTTTTAATTCCACTATACTAATTTCAGATAATTTTTCTCGATATCTATCATTTGCCCACATATTCCATGCAAAAAAATCCTTTAACATTACTGAAAATTGGATTTTGGTAATAATACTATTACTTTACCTATTAATTTAGATAGCTAGAAAAAATTGTAAATTTATGAATGAATACAATTTTTCTACGAAGGTTGTAAATGAGTACACAATCCAACAATCAATTCATCCTATAGTTGGACCGATTTATACAGCTTCCACATATATATTAGAATCAGCAGAACATGGTGCGAAATTAGCGAATTTGGAAGATCCAGAAGATAAATCACCATTTCTCTATTCAAGATGGAAAAATCCAACTACTGATTCAACCGCTAAAAAGCTGGCAATCCTAGAAAATGGTTTTGGATGTCATTTAACAGGATCAGGTATGGCTGCAATCACTACTGCTTTATTTTCCCAACTTAAAGCAGGAGATCATGTAATTGCACCTAAACCTGTTTATGGTGGCACTCACGAGGTTTTTGCTAAAGTACTCCCAAAATATGGAATAGAAGTATCATGGGCAGATTTAACAGATATAGATACTTACAGAACAAAAATAAAAGAAAACACCAAATTAATTTACGGTGAATCTCCTGCAAATCCAAATATGAGTTTAGTGGATTTGAAAGCCTTAGCCCAACTTGCAAAGGAATTCAATTGTATTTCAATGGTTGACAGTACTTTTGGCTCACCATATATACAACAACCAATTAATCATGGAATCGATATAGTTGTACATTCAGCAACTAAATATCTGGGTGGTCATTCAGATATAATTGCAGGAGCGATTATTGTAAATAGTGAAAAACTACACCAAGATATTTTTCAGACAATTAAACTATTTGGGGGTATTTTATCACCATTTGATGCATATTTACTAGGAAGAGGTATAAAAACACTGGATGTCAGAATGGAGAGACATAATAAAAATGCCTTAAGCGTCGCAAAATATTTGGAAGATCATGACAAAGTAAGCAAAGTGTATTACCCCGGATTGGCATCACATCCACAACATCAGTTAGCTAAATCACAAATGAATGGTTTTGGAGGTATGATTGCATTTGAAGTTAATGGTGGCTTAGAAGCAGGTAAAACAGTTATAGAAAATTTAAATTTAATTACATTGGCTGTTAGTTTAGGGGGAGTCGAATCTTTAATTGAACAA
>JAOUKW010000095.1 GCA_029882335.1 Candidatus Heimdallarchaeota archaeon
AGTAGTAATTTGTACAGACCTGTAATTAATTCTAATAGAATTCAATGTTTAGCATGTGCACACCTGTGCAAGATACAAGATGGGAAAAGGGGGATTTGTTATGTTCGGTACAATGAAAATGGAAAATTAAAGGTTCCTTTTGGATATGTTGGTGCATTTCAATGTGATCCAATTGAAAAAAAACCATTTTTTCATGCATATCCAAATAGTTTGGCATTATCAATTGGTATGCTGGGTTGTGATTTAAAATGCTCATATTGTCAAAACTGGGTGACATCTCAAACCATTAGAGATACAAACGCCGGAGTGCAACCAAGAGATATATCAATTTCAACAATAATAGAAACTGCTAAAAATTTAAATGCAAGAAGTATTGTTTCAACCTATAATGAACCTTTAATTACAAGTGAGTGGTCAAAAAAGATATTTAAAGAAGCCAAACAACATAATTTGGTAACAGGGTTTGTGAGTAATGGTAATGCGACAAAAGAGGTCCTGGATTATCTGCATCCATATCTTGAAATGTATAAAGTAGATCTAAAAACATTTAATGATAGAAACTATCGAAAATTAGGTACCACATTGGATAAAATTCTTAATGGAATCGAAATGATCTATAACAAAGGGATTTGGCTTGAAATCGTTACTTTATTAATTCCCGGTTTTAACAATTCAATTAATGAATTAAAAGAGATGAGTAAATGGATCGCAAATCTTTCTGTCGATATTCCATGGCACATCACTGCATATCATCCAGATTATAAAATGAATGAATTTCCAAGAACATCAGTTGAACATCTACTGGAAGCAGCAAATATTGGAAATAAAGCTGGATTGAATTATATTTATATTGGGAATGTGCATGGTCAAATTAAAGGTTTTGAAAATACTTCATGTCCACAATGTGATAGTATTTTAGTTGAAAGAAATGGATTTAAGGTCATTAATTATAATATTACAGAGGAAAACAAATGTCCTTCATGTGGACTTTTAATTCCTGGTAGATGGGAAAAACCCAATACTCGGGAGCGTTTATTTTATTTTCTTACTTAACGAATTGCAGTGACTGATAAACAAGGATAACCCACCGTATATCCTCCTGATTTACCTGTAATTTGAGAACTATTCGCGTATTTCAACAGTTTTATACTCGGTTGAGTGTATGAATTAGCCAGTTTGATTAGTGTAAATATTGCTCCATAACCACAAGAAGTCATATGATGGTCAAGTCTAAATTTCTCTA
Organism: Candidatus Heimdallarchaeota archaeon; assembly: GCA_029882335.1. Taxonomy (GTDB): domain Archaea; phylum Asgardarchaeota; class Heimdallarchaeia; order Heimdallarchaeales; family Kariarchaeaceae; genus JAOUKW01. The sequence continues at coordinate 1,244 of JAOUKW010000095.1, forward strand.
ATGAAGTAACATCGCCAAGTAGCAGTAGTTCCAAAAAATTTGTGTCATTTTGGATTAAAATATCATAATTATATTCATGAGACAAATCACTGCTAGCAACTATGACTATTTTCTTACTCTTCTTTGTTTGAATTAAATCAAATAAGAATTTACTTAGTGCATCTGTTGTTTGATTTGATTGTGATCCTAAGCAAATTGGGAAGATATTAAATTTTTGATTAAAGAGGTAGAGTAAAAATGGAATTTGAATATCTATTGAATGTTCTTGAGATTGACTTATAGGATCAAAATCTACATGTATGTCCGAAAATTCATATGCTTTTGCAAATCTTACTAATTCATGATCTATATCGACAGATCCATTGGGAAATACCCATTTACCTTCTGGATACATGGATATATCAGTACGAACACCGCGATGATTTGGTCCAATTACAATGACTGTATCTACATGAGGTATAGATTTAAATAATGTGTGATAACCATGAGTTGCAACTGATCCACTGTACATATATCCTGCATGAGGGACAATAATTCCCAACAAGTCATCAATTTTAGTATTCTTTAAGGAATTGAAAGGATCATCCTGTATTCCATGAACTGAATTTTGAAATAATTCTTGTATTTGTTCTGTTAGCTCTGTATTTGTTCCCTTGTACCATGATCCAGCAATTGGACTTTTGCGGATATTCATGATGTTCATTAACTTTTGTGAATTATCAAATTTTATGTTTTCAGATGTATTTTTGATTATTATTTAATCTCTAATATACTAAATCTATTTCCATAATTATCCTCAAAAATCGCTTCTAATCCGTATTCTTTCATAATTGGCTGGTTGATAAACTTTACACCTTGTGATTTTAGCTTCTCATATGTCTCATTACAATTTGAAGTAGAAAATGTCAACAGACTTCCTCTACCTATCTCTCTATCCAATTCTGATGTTAATAGTTCATTATCGCCTGCAAAAGGTTTTCTCAAAACAATAGCGACTTCTTTTTGATTCTTTGGGGCAACCATTACCATTGGTCGATCCTTTGAAATTGGAAAATCATGTTTCTTTTCAAATCCTAATTTACCAACATAAAAAGACAATGCTTCTTCAATATCTCTTACAACTATGGTAACCAAAATTAACTTACTGATTGTCATTTATCGATCATTTCCTATATCAAACTTGATAGTGATTTTTTATTTGTATTTTATATTAACTTAATGTATGACCCCTAAACTAGTGTGATTTTTAAAATTTTATTTTTTTTTGGTAACTATTTATTCATTGAATTTGACCCTCAAATTCGATTTAATACAATAATTTAGAAATTCAATAGTATTATTGAAATAATGATTAATATGAAATAAAATATGAAAAAATCTATTGGCTCTTTTCACAAAGTTAATAGTAAATAAAATATATTGTACTTTGAAATTAATCGAGGTGTAGACAAATAGCTCCCGGAGGACCTGAAATTCTATTATTATTTGGATTAGCACTATTATTATTTGGACCCAATAAAATACCCGAACTCGCAAGAGCATTGGGAAATGCGACATCTGAATATCGAAGAGGATTAAAAGAAGCAAAAAAAGCTATGTTCGAAGATAGCGACACTGAATATACTGCTGAAGAAAGAGAAATCATCAAAGCCGCAAAAGGTATGGGGATCTCTGTAGAAAATAAATCTGTAGAAGAAATCGCATCAGAAATATTAGCAAACAGTTAATGTGGTGGTAATTATACCAGATCAACCATTATGGATGAAAAAAGGAAAAGCAAACAGAGAAAAGTTAAATTTCCATATCTCTGATCAGAATACTACCTTTATACAAAAGCCAAAATCCACCGTCAATCAGAATAAAATCAAAACCACAGAGCCTATGGAAATAAGTGAACATGTAATCGAATTATGGATAATACTGCGTCGCATCGCTAAAACTGTATTTATATCAACTCTATTAGTCTTGATTATTCCCGGTATGAATAACGGCATTTTTACATTAAATCCTTATGAGCCTCTAGTCCTCCAAATATTAAATAGCATTATAAAATATACCCTCGCTTCTCTATCTAGAGGTGGTGAAGTCAGCATCTATATTGGGAGTCCAGTTGCACCTGTCATGGTATATTTAAATCTGGCAATCTTTATTGCTTTTCTTATCTCACTCCCTGTTACATTAAAAGAAATAATGTCCTTTGTAAAACCAGGTTTGAATGATGAGGAATATCAAACACTGGTAAACATAAGCAAATATGCACTCATTCTCTTTGTCATCGGTGCTATGATTTCTTACTTTATAGTTCTCCCTGTTACTTTTAAGATATTAGTACTAACTGGTGGAGTAATAGGAGACCAGTCTCTTCTACAATTATATAGCTTCGATTCAATTATTAAACTACTACTTTGGGGTACCTTTGGTGGGGGAATACTTTATGCAAGTCCATTGGTACTAGTAGCAATGGTAAATCTAGAAATATTAACTCCCGATCAGATTGCAAATAGAAGAAGAGAGATAATATTTATCGTTTTCCTAATTGCTGCAATCATCACACCAGATCCAACTATCATCAGCATGATCGTGTTATCACTTCCTTTGATTATTATAATTGAAGCAATGATAAGCTGGAGTTATCGAATACAATTAGAGAAATTACTAAAATGAGGTTATTATATGGAATTTAGATTATTTATTTGGACTATTGTCACTGTTTTGTTTATCGGTTTTTATCCAATACTAAGGAAGTTATTAAATTGGCGGTATAGTCAATTTAACAAAAATTTTCTCCGAAATTGGATGTTCTTTAATGTTATGAGTATCTCCTCTAGCATCGCATATTTCAATGATATTATCGAAAATGCTGAATTAATGTTCATCTTATTTTTAATTATCATCCTATATCTAAATTCATCCTTCAATTATACTATCCTAGTAGTCTACTCATATTCTAACTCTACCGTGATAAACCTAGATGCTCTAGGTAAATTAAGCAAAGGTATGGGAGGATCTTCCCCAGTACTTGATGATGGAATTTATAATTTCTCTTTAACCACTCCATATCGATTAAAATACGATGTTTCAATTCATAAAGACAAAAAAATTCTATTTCAACTATCCACATCAAGTAGCAATATCCGATATTATAAAGTATTATCGCTACTTGGATTCTATCTAATATTATCCTCCATGCTCGCAAGCTCTGAAATTGTTCAATTTCCACTACTTGGTTTTGATATCAGTGGTGTTTTAGCTACCTTGATTTGCATGGGATTAACCGTAATTATTAGCTATGTCGAAATAAACGAATGCTCCAATTTAGCCACTGATCTACCAAAAATATATGATAAATTAATCCAAAAACAAGTATTATCATCAATTCATGGAACACCCGAACGAGAATCAATCACCATAAAAGATAAAGCAAAATCAATAATCGACAAAAGAGAATCCAACGTTATTCAGGCTAAAAAATCCGAACTCCAGAAAAAATTAGACTCTGTTTTCGGTACCAAAACCAGCAAAGGAATCGAACCCGAAACAATCGCCCGAATACGATTAATGGAAACTGTAAAACGAATTCTAAACTCCACTCCTCCATGGAAAACTGTTCCCTTGAAGGATATTGTTGATTTGGCTGATGGTGATGAAGAAGAAATTGAGAAAATCATTGCCGGACTTATCGATTTAAAAGAAGTCAAAGGAATATACGATATCTGGGAAAAAACATACAACGGTGCTCCTATCTCACACTGGTTTATAACAAAAATGATGAATGGAATATCTAGCGCAAATACACAGCTGGAAAATATCCACTTCTATCCCGATGGAAGTGCTGAATTTTCTGTTTCAAAAGAAAAAGATACTCACCAAACTACCAAGAAAAAAAGTAATTAAGTTATTGTCCAAAATTAATTGATAATTATCTGCAATAATCTACTAATTTAGATTATATATTGAACTATTGTAATAATTTAGAATATAATTATATAATTATATGTGCACCTTAACTATAGTTATTATATAATTTATGCAACAGAAACTTGGAGAAAGTAAACAAGTTTATTTTCTAAATAATTAAATTTACTGTGATTTTATGAAATTAAGAGTTCTCATCACACTAATTGTACTATTGGCATTTGTTCCCCCTACTTCACTATATGGTAGTGTTGTACCATATGATGACCTAGGTGTAGCCGATGCAAGTATTTATCGAATGAATTTTGATAACTTAATAGTAGATGGCATCATTGAGACTGATGAGTATCCTGAAATTATTACTCTGAAAACGGTGACCGATACTGTAGTGACTTCACTTGCTTGGGGACATAATTTAACTCATATCGCTGTTGCATTACAAGCCTCAACCACCGGTTGGATCGCAATTGGAATGGGTGATGTTGGTGTCGTCATGGAAAATGCTGATATTATTATGGGTGCTGTTGCCTCTAATACCGCAATCATTCAGGATATGTATTCAACTGGATATTCTGCACCTGGTGTTGATACCAGACAAGATATCGTTGAATCCGACGGAATTGAGGATGGTGGTATCACCACAATCGAATTTTTAATTCCTATGAGCTCCGATGACACCGAAGGTTACGATCATAATTGGGGCCTAAACAACACATTCGGATTCTTTGCAGGTGTACACTTTACATCAGATTCATTTACCGAAGCACACGATATTCATACCGCTAGCTTAACCGTAGAAATCCATAGCATCGAAATACCACCAAAAGCAATATCTCGACTAGATATTAACCTATTCGAAATCACCGGTCAAAATACAGTACGTATCAATGTAAGTATTATCGATACTCTAGCCAATACATCTTTACCAGATCTAGAAATAAACTTCTACATCAAAACAACATATGGTAAAATATTTTTCGATTCACAAATATCAAACCAAGATGGTAACGTTTCTACAACATATGATGTATCAACCCCCGGAAATTATACCTTCTTCGCCATCTTCCTAGGATCTTCCGAAATCAGAGGCGGAGAAGCATCAGTATCCCATTTTGTAGAAGGAGAAATAGTTTCACAATTACCATATTACCAAGATCTGAGAGATTATTTCGATGATGAACATCTTATGAGATCATTCATCCTATTTATGTTCTATCTAACAATAATTTGTATAATACTTGCATATATCTCTGTATTCAGAGACCTATTCCGAATAAAAAGTATCGGTAAAAGAATAAAGGAGTGAAATTAAATGAAAGTCAATCGTAGAGATTTTTTAAAAGGAATGGCTGTAGCAGGTACAGCAGCAATGCTTACTGATTTGACAGTTTTTAGTGAAAATGATGGTCCCGTCAATGAACGAGATCGTCCATACGATCAGTGGAGAATTGATGGTGCCGAATGGGTAATGGTTATTGATCTAGCAGCATGCGATGGTTGTGTAGATTTAGATATTCCACGCTGTACAAATGCATGTATTGTTGGACACTATACTCCAGATGATCATTTGTACTTAAAGGTATTTGAGGTGCATGAGAATGAATATTCTAATACCGTATATTTCCCTCGCCCCTGTCAACAATGTGAAGACCCTCCCTGTGCCCATGTTTGCCCAGTTTCAGCTGCATGGCAAAGAGACGGCGATCGTTTGACCTTAATTGATCATACCCGTTGTATTGGCTGTAGGCTTTGTCAGGCAGCTTGTCCTTATGAGGTAAGACATTTTCATTTTGAAGAAAACCCCAAGGGTGATGATATTCCTGATGATAAGTTCGAGGCTCAAATGCCGTTTACTCTGTTCAGAGGTAAGGGTGTTACAGCGAAGTGTGAGTTCTGTGGATTACAATTTATAGGTCAATTGCCTCATTGTGTATCTGCATGTCATAACGGAGCGTTATATTTTGGAGATAAAAATGAGAATGCTGTGACCAATGCGTTTGGTACTACAGAGGTATTTACTGATTTATTGGCAAGGAGAGAGGCGTTTAGATGGAAGGAAGAAGAAGGCACCAAGCCACGTGTATTCTACTTACCAGCCTCGTCAAGTGGAAATCATGGACATGGAGGTAATGCGTGATGGCAACGGTTGATGCAGGAGATCTGCTGGGTAGAGATATAGTAGAGAATTCGATGTTAAAGACATCGTGGAAGTGGTATGCAACCTTTTTATCGATGCTTGGTTTGTTTGTAATTGGAATATATAATTACTATTTACAGCTAAAATTCGGATTGGGCGTGACAAATTTGGATAACAAGGTGTTCTGGGGCTTATATATCACGAACTTCGTGTTTTTCATAGGTATTTCCCATGCAGGTACGTTAATATCTGCGATATTAAGGGTAACAGGAGCTCAATGGAGAACACCAATAACGAGGTTAGCAGAGGAAATAACGGTGTTAGCATTGATATTTGGTGCTGCATCGGTATTTATAGACATGGGTCATTTGGATCGAGTAATGAATATCGTTACATCTGGAAATATAGACTCGCCGTTGGTTTGGGATGCAATATCGATTTCCTTTTATTTCATGGGTTCGATCCTTTTCTTCTATTTACCATTAATACCGGATTTGGCGTATTATAGAGATAATTTGCCGAAGAGATATTGGTTCAGAAGATTCTGGTATAAAATCCTGGCTATGGGTTACAAGGATGATGAGGAGCAGTTGCACATATTGGAGAAGAATATAACGAAGATGAGTTTTCTGATTATTCCCATTGCGGTCTCAGTGCATACAGTGGTTAGTTTTATCATGTCGATGACATGGAGAGTAGGTTGGAATTCGACATTATTTGGTCCATACTTTGTAGTAGGTGCGATATTCTCTGGTCTTGCCACGTTGATGATGGCATTGATCCTGTTTACGTATGGCTATAAATTGGATTACTATATCACAAGAGAGCATTTTGTATCGTTATCGAAATTACTACTCACCTTCACGATATTCTACGTGTATTTTACGTTGGCAGAATATTTGACGGGAGGATATAAATCTGAGGTACATGAGACTGAATTGTTGCATGCGTTATTCTATGGTCAATATGCAGCGATGTTTTGGTATTTCATATTTGGTGGAATGATTTTTCCGATAATTATTCTTGTTTTTGTAATCTATGATAAGAAATTAAGTGATAGGATGGTGAAGGTATTAATCTTCATAGCATCAGCGATGATAAATGTGGGAATGTGGTTAAAGAGGTATTTAATAACTGTGCCTACATTAGCCAGACCAGTATTTCATGAAGGTTGGAATGATTATTTCCCAAATAAAGTGGAATGGTGGATTTTAGTTGGTCAGTTTGCAGGTTTTATCATGTTATTTATGTTGTTATCGAAGATGTTTCCGATCATATCCGTTTGGGAAGTCGAGATGGAAGAAGAAATGCATTAAATATAATAAATGTTGAAATAATAAGTATTGAATATATTGAATAATAGTATTGAATATTAAATTACAAATCATAAAATACTTATTCTATGTTAATTTGATTATCAGTATTATCATCACATTTATCTATTTTCAATTAATAGAAAGTTTCGGTATCTGATTCACTAGCTCTTTTGCTTGTGAATCATATTCATCACTGCAAATCGAAAATCTTCTTAATTTCTTTAATTCAAGAATAGAAATAGGATCAAATCTACAACCTTTTCTTTTTAAATATCGACAATAAAAATCATCTTCAGTGTATATATCAAGGAAAGTTAAGTTAATCAGGTTTTTGATCTCTGTTTTTATTAATATATTTGGGCAATTCAGCAATTCAAGTTTTTCTAATGATGTTAGCGAATAAAATGAATCAGGTAGATCATACATCTTGTAAGCATCGGCTATTTTTAATTCCTGTAATGATGTCAATTCTCCAATAGTCTCAGGTAGTTGTAAGAATTCCAAGCTTTCCAGATGCAATACTTTGAGATTTCTTAATTTGCCAATAGAGTCGGGAAGCTTTGTAAACATGCCGATATCTAGAGTGAGTGATTTAAGTGATTGCAGATTGCCAATAGAGTCGGGTAGTGTTTTCATGAACATACCTCTTATAGTTAATGATTTAAGTGATTTCAGATTTGTAATTGGTTCTGGCATATTACTCAAATCAGTATCAATTTCCAGATATTCCAATGCGTGTAGGTCACCAATAGAGTCGGGTAGTGTTGGAAACATGCCGCCACGTATTATAGTGAATGATTTAAGTGATTTCAGATTACCAATAGAGTCGGGAAGCTTTGACTTGCCGACATGTAGAGTGAGTGATTTAAGTGATTTCAGATTACCAATAGAGTCGGGTATGCATTTTAGTTTACTGGCTATGATTATTAAATTCCTTAATGACTGTAGATTACCAATAGAATCAGGCAGGGATGTCAAATTCATGCCCGAAATGCTTAGTGACTCCAATGATTGTAGTTCAGTAATTGTACTTGGTAATTCTCCAATTACTTTGGAATTAATCTCCAGTACCTTTAGTGATTTTAGCCTTGCTATACCTTCTGGAATTTGAGTTAATTCGTGACAAGAAATTTCCAGGTATTCCAACGTCTCAAGTGCTAATATCTCTTCTGGGATGTGTTCAAAATGTTTACCTCGAATAATCAATTTATGTAACGATGTAGATATACCAATGAGTTGAGGAAATGAAAGTAAAGCAACATCTTGTATCACTATACCTTTGACTGATTTCATAGAAGGTGAAAGTATTAGCTTTTCAACAGGAATTTCATATATTATGATTTCTTCCAATTCAGGTATATTTACGTTTAGTGTAACTTGATTTAATCTTGCCGGTTTATCATATCTTATTGGTGAATTACCTCTTAAATATAATTGGAACTCTTCATGCCTCTCTAAATGGGCACTATGAGTCGTACTTGAAGAAGATAGAGTTAATTGTTTTAAATTGGATAGTTTAGATAGATTGTCAGCCAGATGTATCTCGTTTTGCTCTTGTAGATCATAATAATGCAAGTATAGGCGAGTTAGATTTTGAAGTTTATCTATATTTGCAAGATATGCTGTGGGTTGCCTGGCGTTGACACTGATGGCTAATGTTTGTAGTGTAGTTATTTGATGTAATGGAGTTAGTTTAATTGGATAGTTATAGATGCAAGGCAGATATAATACTTCTATTGGCAATGCAGTTATATTGTTGATAATTTGATTAATCATATCTTTACCTAGTATATCTGAATATATAACTACCTTTTTCAATCGTTTGAATTCATTAAGAGATAGAATTGATGGGTGTGGCTTGTCATATTTAAAATAAACAGAAATGGGATAATTATCCTCATCAAATTTAATTTGCAATTTTCTGAATACGTACTCAGGAACTTCAGTATATACTAATCTCCACCAACCTTTAAGTTTAATCTCAAAATCGGATTTCGATAGTTGCATCTGTCTAAAAATAACTAATTAATTAAGCTTATAAATTACTAGGATATGTAATGATTTTTTGCATAAGTCCAATTTTTTATTTATTATTTGGTATTATTAAAGCATTGTAGATCAAATATTGTAATATAAACCTGTTAAATATTCAAAAGTGAGTATTAGTTTGTATTATAATGGGATTGAGGTTATGTTAGTTTAAAGAAGTTCTCGTATAGCCATTTGATGATGACTGCGGTATTTTTGAATTCATCAACCCATAGTTGGTACACGTTATTGAGTAAGGTAGAATAAGGTCCGAAAATAGAAATCACGCCCTGTAGTCCATCGAGTAGTTGATATTCCAGTGGGGATAGTATTCTGGGCCATATATCATCGTTTCTAGGATCAAGAGCACTTCCTATTGTAACAGGTTCATATTCATCAGGGTCTACAATTGTTGAACGTGCATGTTTACTCGGAGTCCACCTAGAATCACGAGTAAATATGTCAGAATAATTAGGATTTATTCTGGTGTTTAGTAAATGGAAGTAGAAGTATAACCAATTGTAATCATTATGTATAATACCATCAATAATGGCTTCACTTAGGAAGTAATACTGATGATCTTGATAGTCATCTAATTCAGAAGTTGTAAAGGTACCAGTTCGTGCCCATAGTGATTTGTCTGCATTTTTCATGATAGTTATGAATTCTTGTTTAAAATGAGGAAGATTTCCAATGTCGATTTGATGATTGACGAATTCAATAAAATTAGGGTCTACAATGGGAAAGCCGTCGTTATTAAGTTTTACAGTACCATCGGCATTAAGATGGAATAGTGAATATTTCTTGGCATAGCCGGAAAATTTCATTTTACTAAGGTCATGCATGGTTTGCTGAATTCTTTGCATGGGCCATCGATAAGCGGAATCCATCCAGTGCTCGAGTCCAGCGATCATCCAAGAATTCATCTGTTACGATATTCTACGTGTATTTTACGTTGGCAGAATATTTGACGGGAGGATATAAATCTGAAGTACATGAGACTGAATTGTTACACGCATTATTCTATGGTCAATATGCAGCGATGTTTTGGTATTTCATATTTGGTGGAATGATTTTTCCGATAATTATTCTTGTTTTTGTAATCTATGATAAGAAATTAAGTGATAGGA
>JAOUKW010000479.1 GCA_029882335.1 Candidatus Heimdallarchaeota archaeon
AAGGATACTAATTTATCATTTGAAATTATCAGAGTTGAAAAAATAGATGTCCTATAATGTGATCGGAAATCCTGTTGTTGGGTTTTTAGTTCTAGAGTATTTATGTCGAAATAATTAATATAACTATGAGATGTAGTGATAAGCATATTCTCATGATATAAATTACCTCTCAATATTCTAACTCTAATATCCCAAAAGCTAGGAAATTCAGGATGAAACTCACTTGAAATTCCTTCAGAAACATCCATTAAGTTATTCAACGATCGATAATATAATTTATTATTCAAATAAAACAAAGTTGCTCCATTTGGAAGGAGATCTTCGTTATTTGTACTTTCTGCTTCAACATAAGTAGTAATTAACTCAGTCTCAACTTTACTTGAAGCATGTAGATAATATAAAGCATCATATTCTGTTAAAATAAAATATTGACTATTAGATGAAGATCGTAATGTATAAGTCTTATTACCTATTGAAATCAAATCCCAAGCGGTATAATTCAAAAAACTATAGAAAACTGTATCCAATTCCTCAAAATACGTATATACAATTGTGGGATATGAAAAATCATACATATGGGTTAAAGGTGTACTTACAATATGAATTCCTCCTTCAAATGTAACTAAAAATGTTTCAAAATAAGCTGGTGCAAATGCAGTTTCACGATCAATATGTGGAATTAAAATTGAATTTACTTCAGTTTCCACATTATATTTATACAAATGAATATATGATGATTGTTGAATATAACCTACTAAATAGTAAAAATTCCCCTGATCATCTTTAGTAACTGCCCAACCTTGATAATTTAGTTCATTATTATGTGTAAGTTTTTGTATTTCAAATAATTCTCCTGTTTTCCCATCAATCTTGAACATAGCCATATTATTAACTAATACCTTTTTATTATTATGAATACCATATTGTCCTAATGCATATATAACTCCATTATATTCCATTAAATCGTAAATGAGTACTGAATCATAATCGACTTGATTTGATACATCAAGAGATTGCACTCCAAAACCGTCTATTTGTCCAGTAGCTGCAAATGAACTTGAAGAAATTAAGACAAGTGCAAGCCCTATTTTGAATCCTTTTTTATGATTTTTAAATAATTGTAAATGAAATTTAAATTTGAGTTTTTCCGGATTATATTGACCTTTAAATATATTTAGAAATAAAATATATTCAGAATTGTAAATTATGACTAGATAACATAAAAAAATAAAGGATAGAAAGTATTTATTTTGTTCAATTCCATAAGTAACATATCTTGAGATATTACCTTGAGAGGAATTTAAACTACCAAAAGAGAGAAAATAAAAGGTAATGATTATAGTGGTTGTGACAAGTAAAACTATAACACTCTTAAGAGTAGTAATGCGTTTAGTATATTTATTTGTCAGTCTAATTATTTCTGTTTCTTCTTCAATAATTTCTTTATTTTGTTGTATTGATCTCGAAAGTTTTTGTTTCTTACTCTGTGATAGTTCTTCTTTTAGTATCTCTTTAAGCTCTGCTTCTTTTTGTTTTATTTCATATTTTTTAATTAGAATAATAAAAGGTACAATAATAAAGATGACCAAAATTGCATTATCATAATTAGCCTTAAGTGTTCGATAATTATTAAATATAACAGCATAAACAGTTGAAAATAATAAAATTAAGTATAATGCATCTATAACAATAGTAATGATTCGTGTTTTTTTACTAAATGTAAATTTTTCTAATAAATTTTCACCATTATTTTTACCAGTTTTCTTAAAATTAGTCCAGTAGTCAAGGGCATCAAACATATTTAACAACTACTCTCTATATCAAAAGATTATAAATTCTTTTAAAGAGAACCTCATCGAGAGCTAGTTTATTGAATTAATCAAAATTAGTAATAATATATAAATTCGGATTTAAACGCCATAATAACTCTCTAGTAAATTTTGAAAAAATATAGTTGATATCCAAATAACTATCATAGCAATGAAAAACATAATTTTTTGAAATATATTCCAAAATTCTTGACTTGCAGCACGATCAAATATATTCTTGTATATTAAATAAAACCACAAAAATAAAAATAAAATAATTATATATAATCCATCATGATACAGATCAATAACATATGTAGTCATAGTGTAACTTACCACAATATTGCCTAAAATCAGAAGAGGAAACCAAATTAACTCATCTCTTACGATATCATCTTTAGCCAATGTTTCTCTTATCATAAACATAATAAAAACTAATGTAAATATAGATAAAATTTCGATAAATAGCAATTGTGTAAATGAAATCTCTGTGGATAATATAGTATAGAGATAAATAATTATAGCTGTTAAAAATATGACTGCCCAATTTGTTAACAAAGCCTGGATCACAAGTTTAGTGAAAGTAACCTCTTCTGCAGTTTTAATTTTTTTATCTGCTAATATCATTTGTTCTTCAGCTTCCCTTATCTTTTCTTCTCCAAATCTTCTTTTTTCATCTTTAATTATCTTTCTCTCTGCACCCCCTATTGTCCGTTTATCAATGTTTACTCTTGAAGTATTAGCAATTAATTCAATATCAGATTCATATGATAATAGAATCCAAACAGCTAGTAAAAAAAACAAATCTAAAAAGAATATAGTTTGAACCCAATCATTAGGCTGGAAATCCTGAATTGCAATAATTAAAAATGACAAAGTTAGAAAATTTAATCCTTTATGACTGGTTTGTCTAAACACTTCCCCAATATTTGTTAGTTTTGACCTATCAATATCGATGATTTGAATATCAGTTCTTTCTAATATATCAATGCCAAGAAGAAAAGTCATCCAAATCCCCCCTGTTACAATCATAAAAATTACAGAGGCATCTAAAAGAGTAAAATTACCAAGTAGTTTTGGAAAGGAATTAGTTCTCATGTAGATTAAACCAGAAAATTGAAATGATGTAGCAAAAATAACTATGGTAA
>JAOUKW010000096.1 GCA_029882335.1 Candidatus Heimdallarchaeota archaeon
CTAGTTAAAACTCAAATGATAGTTTTATCCCACCACTTTCCGCTTATATACTAATGATTTCAAGATTACAAGGAAAAACTGCATTTGCATCAAATTCAATCAATTTACAATACATTTGAAAAAATGATTACTCTTTTCTTCACTTAACTCCTTCATCAAAAAATTAGATCATTAAATCCATTATACTCTAAGTTCATTAGCATAAATTATGTAAATAATTGATTTGATAAGTTGTAATGTTATTATTTAAATGAATAATTTTTTTTTTGATTGTTATTCTTGCTCTATAGAATTAATTCTGGTAATAGTGACTGGTTTGAACTCTACACCTAAACCTTTGAAGAATTTACCGTAAAATTCAACCCAACACAACCTAAGTGCTTGAAGTGTAGAGAAAGTTGTCTCTACAGGTACTACTATTAATGCTCCTAATAAAGCAGCAATAATCCATATTCCTATAAGACTTGAATCAATCCAAGCTGTTGTATCATGGTTGAGTAATCCAGGGTATGCTTTATCAAGGAATAAGTATGGAAGATATGCTAATACAAAGTGTACTGTATTCATAGCTAATAATCGTCCAAAACTAAATGTATTTGACATTAAACTCAACAAGTGATCTACACCGAGCATTAAACCATCTATTTTATGTGCTTTGTATTCGATAACTAAAGTAGCTAATGCACAAAATACAGCAAGGAAAACAAATATATTCATTAAAATTGGTATTTTGAATGATAATGCTGCAAAAATAATTGATGAATATGTTCCGGTTAGGGTGATTGCAGCATATAATTCAGCATTAGAATGTCGATGATTAAATAATTGATAAAGATTAAGACCTAATCCGGTCATTATTACTCCGGCACCAACTATAAATGAGAATATTAGAAAGTTAAGATAATTTCTCTCAATATGATGAGGGTCATCTGTAAAGAAAAAGAATTTCCATGTAGTATCTGCAAATATGGTTTTAAATAATCCAACTCTCCATAATATTGTTTCATCACCAAAGAATGAATTAAATGGTACTCCTAAAACCATTGCAGTTAAACCCATAATGATTAGCAATTCTGCACCTCCAAAGACATATCCCTTTAATCCAGATGGGATTTCAAGCATTTTTTGTTTTTTCTTGTATGCAAATAAACCAATTAGAAATACAATAAATCCATGTCCAACATCTGCAAACATTATTCCAAACATGATTGGGAATAGATATTTTACAAATGGATAGGGGTCGACTTCGTGAGTACTTGGTGTTCCGAATGAAGTAACTAATCCTCTCATAGGTCCCATAAATTTAGAATTTTTTACATGAGAAGGTGCATTCTCGGGGTCAAAATCACCTTTTCTTAAATCGATATCAGCAGAACCTTCTGTTGCTGCATGAATTTCAGTCTTGAATCTTTCGATTTTATCCTCTGCTATCCAAGCCCACATAACACATGTAGTAGCAGTTCTTCTCATCTTCTTTTCAATATCAACTCTTTTCAACTCAATTTCGCAAATTTCGTAACCTGCAGAAAGTTCAGCACCATTTTCAGAAGCAATATTGTCAATATTATCCATAATTTGATTTAATCTTGAATTTAAATTTGTTAATTCGTTAATACAATCGGTTTTAGATAATCCATCTAAATCTACATCTTTTGGAATGTTAATTTCTTGGAAGTTAAGTAATTTCAATCTATCCGCAACCGGATCTTCATCTTTTCTTAATACAGATAATAAGACGATTTTGTCTTCTTTTGAATGATCTCTTTCAATTACAAAGTATTTTTGATCTGTTACTTCTTCCATAAACCATAGTAATCTATCAAGTTGACCTTTTAAGATCACACCTAAGTAAGTTTTGGTCAAGGAGCTATCAGAAATTATTGATGTATCTTTGATGTCTAAGGTCTCAAACTGCTCTAGTAATTTGATTAGACTTTCTAATTCATTCTTTCTGGTGTTAATTTCATCTTTCTCTGCTAATAAGGCATCTAATTTTTTACCTTTTAAGTCGATTACACCCTCAAGATACGTCAAAACATCTTTTTCTGATGTTCCTACAAAATATTTTTCGTCGGAAAATTTTTCTTTATCAAGTTGAGATAGATATGATTGGAATTTTGAACGGTAGCTCTCCATTTTTACCCTTCTATCCTCAATTTCCATTTCATCGACACCAGTCCTCGGATCAACTTCAATTGGCTCAACCTCACCAAGTTGTTCAACAGCTCTTACAATATTTCTTTTATATTTTAAAGGTGCAACAACTTTCGCGATTGATAGTTGCCCTGGAAATCCTCTTTTTGGAGTGGAATTACCATGCATGATTTTTTACCTATTTCACCTTTAACCATATTCTCGCTTAAAGGTTATCTCTTCGTACACGATTGATGATTAAAATCAAATTTTAAATAACATATTTAGGTCTAGCGACTACACATATTAATTTGAGGAAGTTAATTATAATTTATTGAGTGTACAGACCAGTAAGATTGGAATTTTAAATCCGATTATGTCATTTCTAAGTATAATTATAATTGGAATTGTTATTTCGCAATATCTTGTTAAAGATGAATCTTCCGAATTACCTATAATTATTGGGAGCATTGTTTTAGCCTTACTTGTGGCTATAATCGAATTGAGGGTTATGGTGCGCTCATATAAAACAGCTCCTACAATAGTGATGTCCAAACCTTTAACTGAAGAAGAAAGAAAAGATCGCCTAGCACGTTTTGTTGCAGAATTATTTAAAGAGGATATTCCTTTTGAAGAAGTGGATCAACAAAATAAATCAAACACAAGCGATAATGATCTCAATGATAGTAGTGACAATGGATATTAAACATCTCGTTTGATAAAATCTGTTGCATTGATCCATGAATTTGAGGAAATTTTAACCCCTGGTAGTATACTCACACTTATTCCAGTTTTAACCGCGTCCCCTGTTATTACTCCGAGTTTTCTTCTTTTACTGTCTACTCTCTTATCTTTTAAATTTACTTTTATATTTCCTCCATCATGTCGTAAATTAGCTGTAATCGTTCCTGCACCAAAATTACAATTTTCACCGACAATGGAATCTCCAACATATGATAAATGTGCAATATGTGTATTTTTATAGATTATACTATTTTTGATTTCACATGCATTTCCTATTCGAACTTTTTTTCCAATATAACTCTTTCCACGAATATAGCAATTTGGACCTATATCCGCATCTTTATCAATAAATACTGGACCCTCTATATAACTTCCCGATCTTATTCTCGCTCCTTCCTCAACATGAACATTTCCTATTATATGTGCTCCTTCTTCAATTTTCCCTCGAATTGAATAATTTTCTTGTTCTTTTTCAAGGTAATATTCAGTGGCATTAAGTAATTCCCATGGATTTCCAATTTCTATCCATTTTTCATTATTTGAGTATACATTAACTACTGTATTCTCTTCCTTCATAAAATCTAATATTTGAACGATTTCAAGCTCTCCTCTCTGAGATGGAGTTAATTTATCAAACAAGTTAATTGTTTGTTTGGGAAAATAATAAATTCCACCATTAATTAAGGAATTGGGTTCTGCTTTTTCTGGTTTTTCGACTAGTTTTACTAGTTTATTACCTTCTGTAATTAGAATACCATATCTTTCAGGTGTCTCGTGTTTACAACCAAGAATATATCCCTCATTTGGATTAGCATTTACTCTATTTAAATAGTCCCTGAATGTATTTGAGATGTAGATGTCACCATTAATTACAACCATACCTTCATCAAATGGGAATTGACTGGTGACAACCTTTACAGCCCCACCTGTTCCATTTAATTCTTCTTGAATGACAATTTTGATATCCTTTGATGTTTTAGCAAATTTATCTTCAATCAATTTCACAATACTATCTTTGTAATAATTGACAACAAGATAAATGGTATTAAGTACATCTATCTCAACTAAATCATCTAATATCCTTTCCAAAATACTTTTTCCAGCAATTTCTAGTAAATGTTTAGGTCGATTATCAGTAATTGGTCTTAAACGAGTTCCTAATCCTGCTGCTAAAACAACTGCAATCATAATTTTAATTTTGGATATTTTGAAATAAATATATCTATATGAAGTAGGTAAGACACACATTCAAAAATAAATATATTCCGAATAAATTATATTTGATATGAATTTGATTCAACATAGAATTAAGCATATTTGGATTTAGAACTATAAATCAATAATTTTTTATCAATTATATTTTACTACAACTGTATCAAATCAAATTACTCTTAACCGCGAATGATAAATAACAATTAGAGACACTAGGTAATAACTTGGTGTTATCGGTAGGTGACTTGCAATGGCAAGAATGCATAGTAGAAAGAAAGGAAAAGCAGGATCAACAAAACCCTATTTAACAAATCCCCCAAGTTGGGTTCCACTTCCTGCAGCAGAAGTTGAAAAACTAGTAGTACAGTTATACAAACAAGGAAACTCACAAGCCCATATAGGATTAATTCTAAAAGATCAATATGGTGTACCCTCTATTAAATTAGTGACCGGCAAGAAATTGCTAACAATTCTTCAAGACAATGAAGTAGCACCAAGATATCCAGAGGATTTAATTTCTTTAATTAGAAGGGCAATGAACCTAAGAAACCATTTAACTGAAAATAAAAAAGATTTTAGCGGAGCCAATGGTTTGGATCGAATTGAAGCAAAGATCTATCGTTTATCCGCATATTACAGAAAAGAAGGAGTACTTCCATCAGATTGGAGATATCGTCCTGCAAATGCTTCTGTATTATTAAGATAAGTTATTTATATCATAGTATATTCAATTCAATTACCAATAAGGTGAATATTTTGTGGATTTTCAAACATTACTAATTCAAGCGGAAATCATAGCTAATGAAATAAAATCCCTAGATCAAGTAATCCAAATTGCATATAACAAGGATGCAGATTCAATAGTTGCTTCTTGTATTTTTGCAAGATGCTTTTTTGATATGGAAATGCCATGTACACTATTTGCTCTGGATAATTCATTAGATCAATTGAGTAGAAGAAATACAAATCCAACAATTGTAATTGGTATGGATATCAAATTAATTACTAATTTTACTCCGAAGAATAAATTATTTTTATTTATTAGGGATAGAGAGGACTATACAGATAATGAATATATTAAAATCATTGATTATTCATCATTTGGATATAATGATAGGAATGCAAATCTATCATGTCTAGCATATTTTGTTTGTTCTGTATTTGCACCTAATTTGGAATATATTATTACAATGCCTCTATTATCATTACATAGTCAACATTTATATAGCGATTATGAGGGGTTATTCGAAATTATTTCTGAAGATGCATTGGAGGGAGAAGTAATAAAAGTAACAAAGTCTATGTCCTTATTGGGTAGTTCTCTATTTTCTATAAGTGAAATTTTAGAATACTCAACAAATCCATTTTTCCCAGGATTGTCATGCAATAGTAAATCATTATTGAAGACTTTATCCAAAACCTCAATTAATTTAGAAGCTAAAGATGGAATTCGACATATTAATAGCCTTCAAGAAGAAGAAGTTAAAGAATTAAATTCATTACTGATTCTTAACCAAGCATCAAATAGGTCTCATTTAGAAGAAGAATTTATATTTATAAAATCCAAAACTATATTTAAAGCAGAATCAAAGGTTTCTATTTTATATAATTCATGGGATTTTGGTGTTGCAGTTCAGGATGCAATAAATCGTGAAAGATACAATCTTATCATTAAGGTATTACTTGGTAATCGATCTAAAAATCTTATTGATTTGCAAAAAATGTTTATTCAGGAAAGAAAGGCAATATCATTATCAATGCAAATCATCTCAGAGAGACTTGAAGAAATAATAGAATTAAAAAATATGCGATATTATATCGGGGATAACAAAGTAAGTTGGTATAATGCCAAGCAAACAGCAACCACTTGCCTAGCTAATGGATTAGTAACTTCTGATCTTCCATTTGCAATCGCTGCTCCTTATAAATCAAACATCATGAGTATTGGGCTTAAAGCTTCTAAAAATCATGAAATCGGAAATATCAAGGAAATATGTGAAGATGTAGTAAATCAAAGAAAAATCTCTACAGTTATTTCAGGAGGTAAATATAGTGCTCAATTTACTATTCCAAAAGAAGAATTAGAGGGTATTTTATTAGATATTAATAGTAAGTTAAAAGGTGAATAGAATGAAATTCAAGGTCTCTGCAAATATTAAACTACATGATCCTGATAATATCAAGGATATAGAAGCTGCACTTTTACCTGAAAACAAAACCATGGAAAATGGAGAAATTAAAACATATTGTACTGGTGAATTTGTGGTGACAGAGTTGGAAGGAAACATGAAAATTGGTACTCTCATTAATACTCTAGATGATATTATTAGAACCTCTATTCTTGTGCAAAAGGTTTCTGAATCAATTGATGAGTTTGAATAACTTAATTTAGTTTCTACGAATCTTCAAAAAAGTCTTAATACTGGTCTTCTACTACTGAAATACAAAGAACAATAATGTAAAAATTAAAATTAAAACACAATGTTTAATGGATTATATTATTTGATAAACAGGGTCATTTTCAAGTAATAGTGTACTACCTATTGATAGAAGTAACTTGTTCACAATTTTATTTTCATATATTTGAATTTCAATTGAACTAAAACCTTCAATCATACACCTAGCGAAGATATGAGGAATAATTAATTTGAGATCTTCCCAAACAAAACCAGTTTCGACATAAATTCGAGGATATTGAGTAATTACCGCAAAACATTGAGTAAAATTTAATGAATATTTATAAAATAAATGCTCTATTCCATCACCCCAGATATATGGTGTGCTAATGTCACTGTAAACCAGTTGGTTAAGGTCAAATGAAGGGGCGTGATATCTACCTATTATACACTCTGCATGGATGAAATCAAAAATAATATTATTTGATAACTCAGTTTCATTGATTTCTGAATTAAAATATTCATTAATAAATTCTGAAGTTGTTTCCAATGACCAATTGGAGGTATTTAATGCCTGTCTACCTAATTTTTCATATAAATTCGTTGTTCTTTCATCCTCTGCCTCTACAAATATTGGTATTCCATTGACAATTGATTTAAGATATTCTATTAACTTTTCTGCAACTCCTTCTTTTCTATGAATTTTATCTACTAGCAACCAAATTACATGGATACGGGTGATTGTCTGGTTATCTATTATATCAATTGATTTAACAAAATCCAATTCACCAATAACTTGATTATCTTTCTTTGCAATAATTATTCCTCCATCTGATTTGAGTAAAATATCCCAATGCCATCCAAGAATTCTATCATCACCCCACCAAGAACCAATTTTAATTCGGTTGGCTTGTGATGCTTCATCCCATTCATTCACATTTTGCCAATATTCATTGATATTTAATTTTAAAATTGCAGTAAGATCATCAGATGTTGCAAGTTGAATTTCTATTGGATCCAATTTTATTCACTTTTAATTTTCATTACATTTTGGATTTGATTAACCTAACCGAACAAAACCACTAGAAGTAAATAATTTCAATCAAAACTTGAAGTTTCCTAATAAACTTAATTGCTTATAACTGGTTATTTCATAACGTCATTCGCGAATAAACAAAAATATAGTGTTCATTAGTAAGTTATTTAGAATAACAATACCGAGGATAGTTCATATGGTGAAGCCAAAACAAGAGTTTATGGTGAGTGAATTAAATCGATTACGTGAAGTAGGTTTGTACAATAATATAAGAACCATACAATCACCTCAAGGTGCATGGTTAATCATTGATGGATCAAAAGTACTCAATCTATGTTCTAATAATTATCTTGGATTGGCTAATCATCCTGATCTAATATTTGAGGCCAAAAAAATACTTGATGAATTTGGTGTAGGTCCTGGTGCTGTACGGTCTATTGCAGGTACTATGACACTACACAAAGATTTGGAACGTGTACTATCTGACTTTAAAGGTGTTGAAAATTCACTTGCATTACAATCTGGATTTGTTGCAAATCAAGCAGTAATTCCTGCTATTGATGCAGACGCCATATTTACTGATTATTTAAATCATGCATCAATTATTGATGGAGTTAGACTAACTAAGGCTAAGAGATTTATCTATGAGCATAATTCTGTAGAAGACTTGGCTGCTAAATTAGAAGAAGGTAAAGATGCAGAAAAGAAACTCATAATAAGCGATGGTGTTTTCTCAATGGATGGGGATATTGCTCCTGTTGATGAAATTGTTAAAGTTGCTGATGAATATAATGCCTTGGTTATGATTGATGATGCCCATGGAGAGGGTGTTCTTGGAGCACATGGAAGAGGGATCGGAGATCATTTCAATCTTCATAATGGAGAAATTGATATAGAAATTGGTACATTATCAAAGGCTATTGGTGTTGTAGGTGGTTTCGTTGCAGGATCTAATGTATTAATAGATTATCTACAACAAAAAGGAAGACCATTTCTATTTTCATCCGCTCTAACACCTCCTGATGTTGCTGCAGCAATAGCTGCAATTAAAATCCTTGAAAAAGATGATACTCTGGTAAAAAAACTATGGGAAAATGCAAAATATTTCCAAAAAGCATTGAAGGATATCGGCTTTGACACTGGAAAAACACAAACTCCAATAACACCGATTATGATTGGTGAAGCAAAAGTTGCAAGTGATTTTTCTAAAAAACTACTTCAGGAAGGTATATTTGCTATGTCTATTGGATTTCCTACAGTACCCAAGGGTGAAGCCCGTATCCGTGCTATGTTATCTGCTGCTCATGAAAAAGAAGATCTAGATAAGGGAATTGCTGGTTTTGAGAAGGTTGGAAAACAATTGAACATCATTTAGTGAAAACAATGGATAGAACTTTATTATATATCTATGGGGGAGAGAATAAAGAAGGTCCTATAATTATAGTTGGACATGGAGCAACAACACCTCGTATTAGTAATAATAATATATTGGTTAAATCGTTATTACCTCTAGTTAGAGAAATATGGTCTATTGAACTACCTGGTCATCACAAAGAAATTGAAAATATTACTACTATGAATGCAGAAGAAGTAATAAATGATATTCAAAATGTTATAAACCAGAAAATAACTGAGACGGAAAATATTTCAACACTGGGTTTCATAGGATTTTCTTTATCTGGGATTCTATGTATGAGATTAGAAAACCCTCCTTGGGATTGGAATGTGTATATTGGTTGTGGTCCTCGGATCGATCATAGCTATTTAAAAAATATACAAAAATATTTTACTGAAGAAACATATATCAAATATGGATTTCACATCGGAATGGCCAATGCTTTTGGAAAAAGTTGGAAAGAACGACTTAAATTGGTACGCAAATGGTTTAATGACGATTCTATAATAGTCACCACGTCTGTTGATGGATTTTCCATTCCAACTCTTTTCATCCTTGCAGAACAAGATCAAGCTTTTCCAACTGTATACGATAAAATAGATGGGTTAAGAATTGAAAAGGTAAAAGGTCATCATTTTTCATATTTTACAGGAGAAATTTTTCCAAGTGTATGGAAACGGATTGTAGCATTTCTATAATCAATTAACTCTTTTAGTTTGGTATTGAGAAAGTTTTGTAGCCGGATAATTAACCAAAGAACTCTCTGACTATATTATTTTTATCAAATCCAAATGAAATTGCTTTTTGTCGAAAATTTTTAACAAATTCGGATGCACCAGCAATATACAATTTAAAATCAGTGTATTCTGAAAATAATGTTCTCATTTGGTTTTTATTTAATTTACCGTTATTAATTACTTGTGAATCTAATACATTAATATCAATGAGATTGTATGTAAGATCTAATCTTTCCCTAAATTTATCAAACCTTGTTTTAAAAATTTCTGTGAAATCACTTGAATTAAAGTTAAAAACAATAAATTTTTCTTTTGAATTCTTTTCATACAATTGATTTAGAAGAGGTATAATTGCTGCTATACCTATGTTTCTGAAAACAAAGATACTACTATTAGGATTCTTTTCAAGAAGAAATCCTCCTCTAGGTGCTTTGAATATAAAATTATCACCTGGTTTTAGACTATGTAGGTATTTTCCTACTCTTGATCCTTCATAGTTTTCCACTGCAATTTCAAATTCATTTATAACAGTAGGTGATGATAAGATAGAATAGTCTGCTACCCTTTCTTCTCCTGAAATCATGTTTTTGGTAATAATAAATTGTCCTGGAACCCACTCAAATACTACTTCTGGTTTTATTTTGAATAACGTGACCTTTTGACTAAGGATTCGTTTATCTAAAATTGTTCCTTTTTGATAGCTAATTTTAGGATTCTTTGTTCCTGTCGAATTTGACACATAAAAGATTAGCTTACAATTTATTCAGATTTGTGTTTGGAGAATAATAAAAAATCAAAAATATCATTTTCAAGGAAAAAATATATTTCCTAATGTAGTAAACTAAAAAATAATTAAAACGGGCTCATAGGGATTTGAACCCTAGGCCTATTGCTATCTCCAAGTTTATGCTTAGGAGGCAATCGCTCTTCCATGCTGAGCTACGAGCCCTATTGTAGAATTGATTTTATCAACTCTCATTCTAAACCATTCATTTTAATTTTTTATTATATCGATAGAAAACTGAAAAATCCTCATTAAATATGTATTCAAAAAAGATTATAGTATTTAATTATATATCGTTAATCAAAGTAAGTTGTAATTCATTTCTAATTTTCATCAGGAGTTTCCCTGCATGATTTTCACCAATACCGGATGAAAGTACTAAGCCCCAATATTCATCCCCCCAATGATTACCTTCTATTAATTCTTCATCACCTGTTTCAATGAGTAGTCTTCTTAATTCATTATTGGTAAATTTCACACGTAAAGCTTTTTCCATTACATCTAACTTGATTTTCTCCCATCCCTTAATTAAATTGCATTTTCTTCCCAATCTTCTTGCTATTTGTGGTGTTTTTGCATTTTGTATTTCCATTCTTTGTTTGGAATTATTGGCTTTCATTGCCTGAAAGTAATGTTCGACTGTTGCGTACTCTTCTCCATCAATATTCATTTTTGACGGATAAAAATTTGATAAGAAGAAGTATTTGTCTTTGAATTGATTGATCATAATTATATTTACTATTTTTGTTATTTAAGGATAATTATTTCATTTAATGATAAATATTTCAAATGGTGTACCATCTGAATCTCAATGTAACTACGTTAGCTAAAAAATATTTTATCATATAATTTAACTCATATTAATAAAACAGATGTAAAATTAAATAATACTGTATATTGAGATGCATTTATTGAAATTGGATTGTCTCACTAATTCTTAATCACAACAATTTATTGTAGTTATAGACTGTTCAATTAAAAATTCACTTTAATATATTTGAATTGATTTTTTCTGAAGAGTCAATAATCTTAATAATACCATAATATAGTAAGATCAATCTTGATATTATAAATCTAGTTCTTTTATGATTGTTGCTGGACTAATCTCTAAATCAAATATCCAAGACTTTTTGAACCTGATTTCTTTAAATATAAACAAATCAACTAATTCAGTTTTTTCTTTTATTTTCTTTTATTTTTTTGATTTTTCTTTTGTGTGAATTGTTACAGATTTATCTTTTGGATCAATTATCCAAACCTC
>JAOUKW010000287.1 GCA_029882335.1 Candidatus Heimdallarchaeota archaeon
TGTGAAGCTAAACTTCTGAGTAATATTACTTTTAGTTTCAAACTCCCCTGGTGGTTTATCTGATAGAGGTGCACGATTCATATACATTCTTTCAAATCTCTGTAGGTCTGATAAGGAGAAGTCGATAAAATAAGTACCAATTGCATGTATCAATTCTACTGTAGTGCCTTGATGTTCCTTGATAAGATCGAGTATTCCTTCATCAAAGTCATCAAAATCTTGATTAACAATGGCAAACCAGAGCTCTCTTTTATTAGGGATATATCGATATAAACTAGATGCAGAATGTTCTCCCATTCCTGTTAATCTGGCTAATTCTCTCATACTAAATCGAGTATTATTAGTAAATAATTCCTTTCCCACCTGGATAATTTGATCCATTTGCTGTTTCTTATCTTCGATGCTACGATTTCTTTGTTTTTTAGTTTTCAGGATTATCCACCAATGCTCTGTAATCACTCCTTGAATGATATATTATGAAATATTTCCTAGGGAAGTGAATGAATGTTTGTTCTCTACTTGATGAAATTGTAATCGTCTTTTTTGAATAATACGCTCTGCAAATATAATATTAGGAACCCAACAGAGGAATGAAATGATTGGATATGCCACAAAGAATGGATTTTGGAACTTTAATACACTGAAAATTGTAATAAGAATTGGCATCCATAATCGCAAAGTCACTGCTGCAAAAGTTAGACTGTAAGATCTGACCATCCAATTGATATGTTTTTCATAATTCTTCTCTGTTGCAAATTTAAATCCCATTGTTGTGGTATATAACCACAATACTGCTAATGTGGCAAAACCTATATGGTCTACCCATCCTACTGCGCTAAAAAATGCGAGTATGAGACCTGATGTGCCTGATAACCAAACCGAATAGATATAAATATAACCAAATTTTCTATGTAAATTAAGATGTTTCCTCTGAAACCTACCATTTATGATTATTGCACCAAGGGTAACTGCAGGTGCTCCAAATAACATGTGGATGTAAAATAAAAATTGGCGATCATAAAATGAACCTTGAAGGTCGGGGGAGATTGTATTTGGTAAGGTATAGAGTAACATAGATAAACTGGCATAAATTGCATATATGGCAATTAATATTGCCATAATGATGATAGTTAACCATTTTGTCCTACCTATGGTGTGATATTTTTGTAGTTCTGATAATCTCGTTTTAGTGTTTATTTCTGTCAAATTGATAATTCCTCCTTTTTGGCTTTTAATATGGGTGGAACGTTGTTCGCATATACTAGAACATTGTTCGCATACTATAAAAAATATACTAATATTAATAACATTTTGTAGTAAAAATTACTATAAATCATCCCAATAGACTAGATACGCGATATTAAGAAGAGAATTCACTCTTTTCTTCATTGATTCCAAATTACTTATTATCAATTTGCTGATTACCAAAATAAGATAATAAAGCCAAAATTCCTGTATATGGCTAATTTTCTCATCGATAAATAAATTTATATAATGATTCAATCAGCTGATATTGGAGCTCATGACTGAAAATTATGGTAATTTTATGTATAGTGGGTTAAGTATCTGCTTGTATATGATAATGTATGAAATTGTTATCCATAACATATTTGTATTGAATTTTGGTGGAGGTGGATTAAATTCGTCAGTGGTGTTGTTTTTATTAACTATGACTGGCTTCTTTTATATTGGGTTACATAAATTCCTTCGAATTCACGATAAATTAGTCTTGAATTCAATTTTATGTTTCTTTGTATTTATTATTTTATTACTATCTCATCCTTTGATCCGCCTAAGTATGGCCGTTCTTGCTATGATATTACTCACACCGATTATCATTCATGCGTTAATCCTTCAATCGCGGAGATATGTTATATCAATTATCATGGGTATCTCTTTCAAGGAATTTATTGTTGTAGTCATGAACAATGTTTCTATTCAAGCATCGACCTTTACCATGTTGGTTTTTGGTGTAATTTGTATTATTTGGTTGAGTTTTGGTCTTAAATATCCTCTCTCACTTTTAGATGAAAAAGCATCATACCCAAGTATCTCTGCAGTTTATCTTTTCATTCATTTGGAAACCTTCTTTTTATCATCACCCTCGGTACAGTCTACTTGGTTTGTTAGAAATTATGTTTTTGTAATATTAATGATGGGTGTTGGATTATTACTGGCATATTTTATCATTGAGACAAGGATGATCGAGAAACTATTGCGATTTTCACCAATTTTATTATTTTCATTCCTACTGTTTTCATTTTTACTGATATATTACGACTTATCATATGTTAGATATATAATTATTAGTTTGACACAATTAAATGCTGTTTTATTATTATACATTGGAATTAGAGAGAATGGATCTGGGTCTATTTCAAGGATTGGTCTAAAATTAGGTGGTATTCAATTTATTTGTATTATAAGTAGCTTTTTACTTGTAGCTGCACCATTTTGGACTGCTATGCCGGGTCCAGTGAGTACTCTTGTTATGTATAATGACAGACTTCTAATGTTACTTGTAGGGTGGATATTTGCATTTTCCTGTGTGAAAGGAATAAAGGAGGAAATGAATTGAAAATACTGAATAAACAACAATCAACTATCTTGCTTATAATTATTTTAACTATTGGTCTGGCATTTTATCAATCATATAGACCATCACATACAGAAAGTGTTGATACTATCAAAGTAATGACATATAATGTTCATCTATTTACTGATATGGGTTCTAGTGGTCAGAATAATCTTGTAGAAATAGCCCAATTAATCAAGGATGCAGGCGCAGATATAATTGGATTACAAGAATCCGAAGGTAGTCGGATGGCGTCATCCAACCAGTACGGAGTGAAATGGTTGGCAGATGAATTAAATATGTATTATTATTTTGGTCCAAGTACTCATCTTGGTGTTTGGGGTGTCTCTTTACTCAGTCGTTGGGAAATCCTTAATCCAAGAGTTGAGCTACTTCCCTCTGAGGGTACTTTACAAAGAGTCGCCATAGTTGCAGAAATTGATATACCCTCGCCATTTGGTAAGATATCGGTTATTGTTACTCATCTTAGTTTTGATCTTCAAGAAGTACAACTGGCTCAAGCAGAAAAAATTGTAGAATTAGCAAAGAACAATGATAAAACTATTGCAATGGGTGATTTCAACACTGTAATTGCACAACTTGACGGTAAATCAATCAACGACGACCCGACATTTGTATTACTCAATAATTCATTGGTTGACTCATGGGTTGAATCTGGTGGTGCTGCTGATGAGAATACTTCATTTCATTTCAGCGAAGCAGAACCTGATATTAATAATACTCGGATCGATTATATATGGTATTTAGGTGATTTTACAGTTATTATTGGAAATCATCAGGTTTTAGGTGATGAGTCCGTTTCCGATCATCGAGCAATACTTGTAGAATTTACTGCTTAATCTTATGAAAAGAATAGAAGAGAGAAACCATTAGAGTTAATATTTTTCTAAATATATTTTTACTTTGATTCCCTATTAAAAGCTTCATGGCACCGTTTAATCCATTTAATTAGAAATTCCTCATGTGGTAATATTCGATATTCTAGATTTGTTATACTTTTTATGTCTTCTTCCATACACCACTTTATACAGATATCATACTCATACCAATCCAATTCTTCATCTTCCCAAACTACCTTTAATTTATTATATCCAAAAAGATGGGTGATATATGCTCTGTGATGACCATCTGTCATGAAAATTAGGTTATTTCTTTTTTTAACAGGAATTGGAGGTAAATTATCAAATCCATTTATATCAATAAATTTCTGAACTGATTGTAATTTCAATTCACTTAAAAAGAGTTGCGATGGTTGAATTTGATTAATATCCAATTCGAACATATTGCTATTATAATGAATTCATTACTTATATTTTTTCAAAGATTTCAATTAGTTTTGTAATTTATTATGTTATAGTGATTTTTTAATTGGGCTGAAGGTGTAATAAACGATAATCTGATTAAAAAAAAATCATATATACCAGTACTGGTGGACTGATGTTCAATTACCTATGAATATTCATTATAAAAATAAGATCGATTTCTTTGTTAAATCGCCTAATTTTGAGCAATTATAATTCCTAGAAATAAAATAATAAGACTGTGTTTACTATAACCTTAAACAGGTATAGAATGTATCATTTCTGTATAATTTGTGTATATCGATTATTTATGTGGATTTACTCAAGATTTATAACTGTATTTCAATCAATAAAACTCTCATTGCTAGGAATACTCACTCATTTCAGTCATGGTGGGTACATTTTGTGAATAGACAATTTTAATTGGAGGATCAATTTCAATGTATTCTCTAAATAGGTCGAATATAAATCCCTTATCTGGTGATTTCATAGAAATTTTGTATTTACCTCCCACTACAATATCTGTTGTCACCTCTAATAGCTCCATAGTAGGGGCAATATGCCAATGTGCTAGATGTTCTGCTTTGGTAAGTACTTCAAATACTAGTTGCTGTGGTGCCTTGAATTCTCGGATGATAACTAAAGTATCATCTGTTGTTGTATTTATTAATGATCAACATCTGTTTAGCAGAAAGCTATTATATTTATAGTGATCTTTCAATATAGCGTTGTATATTGGATGTGATAACAATAAATGAATCATTTTTGATCAATGTTTGGAATAGACTTCCTGTATTAATCAAGGCAATTCTACTTGGATTTATAGTTAATTCAATAGGTGTATATGGATGGCTATTGATTGTAATAATTGTACCTCAGGTTCTTAATGGATATTGGTTGATACCTATAGCAATCTTCTATTTAATTTTATATTTTACCTATTTTAGTGGGATATCGTCTAAGAATCAAACATTAGAAACTAGACGGAGATATTTTCGAACTCTCAGACCTTCTATGAAAGTATGGAAATATGGATTAATTTCTGCATTATTTTTTGTGATAATAATGCAGGCGTTATTTGTTTTAACTTTCCGATTAGTACAATTTCCAGGTGATGAATTTACCACTTCATTATATCTTAATGATCTCTCACTTCCCTTTGCTATTACAATTATAGTACTCTCTTCTTTATTTGCAGGTATTTGTGAAGAGGTTGGTTTGAGGGGATATGGTCAGGTACCATTAGAAGAAGAATATGGTGCAATACCCGCAATACTCATCACTTCGATTGCATTTTTTATGATGCATCTTCATCAGGCTTGGATGACAAATATTATGATATCTGTATTCTTGATTGGATTGATGCTAGGAATAATGGCATACACCACCCGATCATTACTTCCCGGCATTATTGGACATACCGTTGCTGATATCATTAATTTTTCATATTGGTGGTCTGACATTGGTGGTCGATATAATAAAGCACCAATTTCACTAACTGGGATCGATCTTCATTTTATTGTATGGTTGTTAATTTTATTTTTTTCAATTTTGATTTTTTATTTGTCAAACCTGAATTCTCTCGGTGCAGTTAGAAAATTTGATGAATAAGCCTATTGTTTAAACTGGCTATAC
>JAOUKW010000245.1 GCA_029882335.1 Candidatus Heimdallarchaeota archaeon
TACAATAGATATATAGCTTAAAATTATGTTATTTTTCTTATTATTTCAACAATCCTATTCTTTGATCCATTTATCGATGATATTATCCAGTATATTTAATGGTATAGAACCATTTTCTAATATTTTATGATGAAATTCTCGTATGTCAAATTTATTTCCTAGGTGTTTTTCTGCCCTTTCTCTTAATTCTCGTATTTTTAACTCACCTAATTTATATGCTAATGCTTGTCCTGGCCACGCGATGTAACGATCTATTTCATTAATGATATTTAATTCTGTAAGTGATGTATATTCCAGCATGAAGTCAATTGCTTTTTGTCTACTCCAACCTAGAGCGTGCATTCCTGTATCAACTACTAGTCTGGTAGCTCTCCACATCTCATAACTCAATCTACCAAAATCACTGTAATGATCTTTATAAAATCCAGCTTCCAAGCCCAATCGTTCTGAATATAACCCCCATCCCTCAACAAATGCAGTAAAACTACCGAATTTTCTGAAATTGGGTAAATCCAATTCTTGTTGTAATGCCAATTGTAGGTGATGACCTGGTACTGCCTCATGAAGGGATAGTGCCTCTATTTCATAAAGTGGTCTACTTGGTAAATCATATGTATTTACCCAGTAATAACCCGCAATTTTACCATCTCCTGTACCACGTGTGTAATATGCAGTTGTTGATCCGGGTGCTTCGAATTCAGGGATTTCTCTGATGCCGTAGGGTAGTCTGGGTAATGTTTTGAATAAAGATGGTAATTTACCATCCATAATTTTGAGGACAAGTGCTGTTTTTTGCATTAATTCTTCTGCAGATTTGGGATAAAATTTTTCATCTGTACGTAAATAATGGATGAATTCTTTGATTGTTCCCTCGAAACTCACTTTATTCAAGATTTCTTCCATTTCTCCTCTGATTCTCAAAACTTCGTTCATCCCAATATCGTGGATTTGTTGTGCTGTATAATCCATAGTGGTATAATGTTTGATACAGTGTTTATAGTACGCCTCTCCTTGTGGTAGATTGGTCGCTGCTATATCTTCTCGTAATTTGGATAAATATTCTGTATCTAAAAACGAGATTAATTTTTCATGAGCAGGTACTACTACTTCTTGAATTATTTTTTTAGCTTTATCTTTCAATCTCTCCTGAGTAGTGGTGTCAATTTTTGATGTCATGTCATTGAAAGGTGTATAGTAGCTACTTTTTGTTGGATCTTGAACAATATGAAATTGAATTGAATCTCTTACACCTTCAAGAGTGACTTTAGGTGGAATTTGTCCTTCAATCAAACCTTGTTTCATAAGTTCAATACTTCCTTCAATAAATGAATCTAGGTTACTTATTCGTGTGATATACATCTCATAATCTTCTTCATCATTAAAGGTTGTATGCAGATGCAGAGTTGGTAGGAACGTGTGAAATCCACTCATTTTTGAAATTGGCATTCGATAATCTCTAAATTGCAGTTGCTCTAATCTTAAGGAAATATATTCTAGGAATAAATCGTAATTTAATTGATCTAATTGATCGAGTGAATATTTGTTAATTTGATGCAGACTTTCAAGGAATTCACTATATTTCCTTATCCTCGTTTGAACTGCTTCCTCACCAACAATAGGTAATTTATCGTTATATTGTTTTATTCCCACTAATGTGGCAAAAATTGGATTGTCTTTAACTCGATATTCCCATTCATCAACAATTAATTGAGTGAATTTATCTTTAGGTTCCATCTGTATAAGCATTGAAGTAATTGGTATTTGAGTATTATCTTATAAATTAATAGAATTGTATGTTTTCCTATTTTGCATAAGAGTGTATAACCTATCGACAGTTCATAATAATTAAGAATTCAGGGAAATAATAGATAACATTTACCCAATGGTTGATTTTTAGACACATTGGGTGAATTAATAATTGACTGATTCATCCAATACAGGAAACGTGGTAGCAAAATCTTCCTCTTGAAATTGAATTTCCTGATCTTCAAAGAAAAATGAATCCTCAAAGACAGGTTCTAAATCATCAATCCATATTGCATTGGGATTATATTTGGCAAAGAATGGTTTATTTACCCATGATGCATCTCTTCCTTGAATGAATTTCAATACCATCACATCTTCATTCCCAATTTTTGCTGGACCACTAAATAGAATTTTTCCTGGAGTACAGGACATAGATGGACCTCTAACTGTTCGAGCAATACCTGATACTTCTCGGTATGCTCTATTGAAAATTCTCCATGCATTCAACAATGTCACACCAAAGTAATGCTGAGCACCGGTATCTCTAACAAGAAACATGTAATATGGTATCATACCTAGATCGACTTGCATTTTCCACATCTTCTTCCAAACTCGATGATCTGCATTAATGTGGTTGAGAATCGGTGATTGTGTTCTGATCTGGGTGCCTGTTTTCCTTATGTTTGTTACTGCCTCTTCTAGGGATTGAGTTTGTAATTCTTGGTAATGATTGAAGTGTGCCATGAAAGCTAGGTTATGTTTTTGATTAATTGTAGAAAAGATTTGAAGCATATGGTCTGCATCTTTGTCTGTAGTATATCGAGATGGCCAATAGCTAAGTGATTTAGATCCTATTCTAATTGTTCGTAAATGAGGTATATCTGCCTCAAGTATGGGGTTGATATATTTTTCAAATACTCTCGCTTTCATCACCATCGGATCTCCACCGGTGAAGAGTAAATCACTAACTTCAGGGTGGATTTGGAGATATTCTATCAATTTATCCACTTCTTTTGATGCAAATTTTTGATCTTTCATATTCACAAATTGTGGCCATCGAAAACAAAAGGTACAGTATGCATGACAGGTTTGCGAATTTTTTGGGAAAAATAACACTGTTTCTTTGTATTTATGTTGGACACCGTTGAGTCTCTCACCATTCAAGATAGGTGTGTTTAGTGTTTTTTGACCAGCCGGTTGTGGATTTAATTCGCTTCTAATTGAATTAGAGAGGTTATTAAGTTCTTTTGCAGAAAAAATATCCATTCCTTGTTTCATCATTCTATAATGATGTTCCAACAACATGCCTTTTTTTGGAAAGACTAGATTGAAAATTGGATCATTAATTGGTTGATCCCAGTTAATCAATTCTTCAATAACATAGGAATTTGTTTTAAATGGAAATACATTAGACACAATAGCAATATCATCTAGCATGTTCGCTGGGATTGACTTGAGTTGTTCGATTTCCGTATAGTTATTTATATTATATGACTTGTAAGTACTTATTTCATATCACCTTCTTTTTTGGTCTAAATAATTGATACAAGTTACCATAATTATTTGACAGATATATTTTTAATTGTATAAGTATTGTTGCAGTAACGCAACGGTATACTTGTATTTACTCCTACCATTAAATAAACTTATTTATTCCGGGACAAACTATTATAATTTGATATTGTACTATTTTATACTAGTCGCATAAACACAACTGAGCAGGATTCATATTCTATGACATTAGTTGATCCTTAGATGATATAGCTGGGTTTTATATAATTATCATTAATTTTAAGTTGATATTTGTATTTAAAGTAATTAAATTAGAAAGAACAAACTTTCTTTATTATTAGATTAATATTGATTTCTTCTTTTTGTAGAAATAAATGGTATGATAATGAATAACGCACTAATGAAAGCAAATATGTTTATTGGTAGTAATGATAGAAAATCATTTTCATCATCAGTTCCAACTTCTGATATTGTAATTGATATACTTTCTGAATAGCTACTTTCACCAATAGCATTGACTGCAGTGACAACATAGGTGTATGTATTTCCTTCTTCAACATTTGAATCAGTATAGCTAAGTGATGTTGTACTTCCTATGAAAATAAAAGTCGAACCATCTGTTGATCGATAAATTTTATATTCAGTAATCGTTGACCCACCATCAGAATCAGTATGGTTCCAAGATAATACTACATTACCATCATCTTCAACCACTGATAATGAAATTGGAGGTGCTGGTTCTGTCACATAATTAACTATTAGCTCTGTAGAATATTGACTTTCACCTTGGGTGTTATATGCAGAAACCACATAATAATAGGTACCACCGGGTAAAACCGAATTGTCAAGAAAAGATTGGGATGTTGAAGTGCCAATTAGTGCGTATGATCCACCTGAGTTTGATGCTCTATAGATCCGATATCCCGAAACAGATGATGCATCTGCATGACTCCAAGAAAGTTCGATGCCTGTTGAACTACTTGAGGATGTAAGATCAAATGGTACACTGGGTAGATTAGATATTACTACAGTTACTGTATTTGAACCTTGACTCTCACCAAATGAATTTAGTGCAGTGACATAATAAAGGTAGGTATTTCCTATTGTAGTACTCATGTCTGTATAGGATAACATAGTTGTATTGTCCCAGTAGTTGAATGTATTACCATTATCTGTTGATCGATAAATATTGTATTCCGTGATTTCACTTCCTCCGGTGCTACTTGGTGTATTCCATGTTAACACTACATAGTTACTAACATCTAACTCACCACTTAGATTTAATGGTGGTGATGGTGGAGATGAGTCAACTGTTGATACTTCGTTAGACCAAGCACCTTCTCCTGCTGAATTAAATGCTGCCACAATGTAGTAATAAACAGTAGGGCTGATTATAGAGTTATCTGAATAATTATAGTTGGTGGTTGTGGTGACTAATGCATGACCTGAACCTGAGGTTGTGGTACGATATACTCTATATCCCGTTATTGGACTACCTCCATCACTTGTTGGTGGATTCCAATATAGTGTAAATACTCCATCTACTAAAGATCCATACAGGTTATTTACTGCTGATGGGACGTTTATTTCAACGATTGACGCTTCATTAGAAAACCCACTTTCTCCAATTGTATTGACTGCGGTGATTACATAATAATAGGTCACACCAGTTACTACTGGTGAGTCATAGTACGTTAGCGTAGTTGAAGACCCACGAAATTCATATCCGGATAAAGATGTATTTGATCTGTATATTTTGTATTCTGTAATTGGTGATCCACCATTGCTACTAGGTGCATCCCATGTGAGTGTTGCTGTTCCAGCTCCGATAAATCCTGATAGATTTAGTGGTGGGGTTGGTACAACTATGTCTGATGCCATGGCTTGATTAGAATATCCACTTTCACCAACACTATTTATTGCAGTGACAACATAATAATAATTAATACCTATGGTTATTGTGGTGTCTAAATAAGATGTGGTTGTTGATGCTCCGAGAAGTGTATATCCAGATCCACTTGTTGTTGATCGATATACTTTGTACTGGGTAATAGACGAACCACCATCAGAGGGTGCTGTCCAGGTAAGTGAAACATTTCCATTAACTATTTGTGCTGTAAGTCCAGTAGGCGTGTTTGGTGTGGTAATTCTTGTAATAGAAACCTCGTTTGAGTAACCACTCTCTCCATTTGTATTTATTGCAGTAACTATATAATAATAGGTTACTCCTGGACTTGTGGTTGAATCTAACATGGATGTTGTTACTGATGTTCCGAGGTATGTATATCCTATTCCACTAGTTGTTGTTCGATATATTTTATATTGTATTATTGGTGTTCCTCCGTTGTCTGTTGGTGCAGTCCATGTTAGTGATATATCACTACCAACTACACTTGCAAAAAGGTTGGTGGGTGGAGTTGGTATACTGCTTGTCGTGGCTGAAACTTCATTTGAATTTGGACTTTCACCAACTGAGTTTATTGCTGTTACCACATAGTAGTATGTTCCAAGAGATACGGGAGAATCAACATAATTTAGGGTTGAAGTTGATGATATTAGTATATATCCCATCCCTGAGGTTATTGATCTATAGATTTTATAACTAGTAATCACGCTACCTCCATTATTTACTGGAGAAGTCCAAATTAGATTAACTTGATTTCCAGAGCTAGTTGAACTAAGGTCTGTAATCGCAGAAGGAATACCTGCTGGTGTCGCACTTATTTCTGCAGAAGGTGGTCCTTCTCCACCTTCATTTACAGCAGTTATTGTGTAATAATATGTAATCCCATTTATAACTGAAAAATCCTCATAACTGTTCCAAAATGCAGAGTCCAAATATGTATATGGTCCTCCTGCGGTAAGACTTCGATATATATTATAACTCATA
>JAOUKW010000115.1 GCA_029882335.1 Candidatus Heimdallarchaeota archaeon
AGAAAAAAGATGTTACTACATGGAATACCTATCTTGATGCGTGTAATGATCATTACTCAGAACTCATGAATCGAGTAGTTCCCCCGAAACCTTTATCAAAAACTGAAATGGAAGTAATTCGAGAGGATCTAAGTGATCAATTTACATCCATGATGAGAGTGGTTCGATCAGCAAAATATGTTTAAAATATTAAAAGCTTATCTTAACAAATTTCTATTGAATTTAACTAAATCTTTTATTTAGCAGGAATTAGTCTATCAATATAGTGAAAAAACCAATAATTATTTTACTAATCCTCTTGGTAAATATTCCAAGTAATTCAATTATCCCTCATAGGTCTGTGAATGAAGAATCTATAAATTTGCAATACCATTTATCAAATGATCCTATTGATGAATATATCTTATTTTTTCAAACATTAGATCAATACGATGAATTTGTAATGAATAATCCCACAATTCGAACTTATCCAAGCTTACTTGCTGTAAGAATTGAAGTTGCATCATCGTTGTATAATGAATGGAGTACTTATGGAACTTTATTTCCTTCATCTATATTTAATCAAATGAAAATAAATGATTTTTCTCCAGACAATTATCAATATAATGGTAATTTAGATGCTGATATTACCGGAGTGAAATCAATGTGGACGAATAATTATAATGGTACCGGAATAAATGTTGCAGTAATGGACAATGGTATTAACTTCAATCATGAAGCATTAGCATCTCGCTTGCACAGTGTTCAACAATTTAACA
Source organism: Candidatus Heimdallarchaeota archaeon (assembly GCA_029882335.1). Classification (GTDB taxonomy): domain Archaea; phylum Asgardarchaeota; class Heimdallarchaeia; order Heimdallarchaeales; family Kariarchaeaceae; genus JAOUKW01. The sequence continues at coordinate 759 of JAOUKW010000115.1, forward strand.
CAGCTGGTGGAGAGAGTTATCCAATTTGTAAAACTCATGGTACACCTGTTGGAGGTACAATTGCATCGACTGATGAAGGAAGGAATATTGATAATTATCCCGGTCCAGGTAATGCTTTTGGATCTAAACTCGTATCAATTGAATTTGGTTGTGCTGGTACTAATCAAGAGTTAATTGGCGGTGATATTCTTGCTGCTTTTGATTGGTTATTAGCAAATAATGAGACAATTCAGGTGATCAATACTTCTTGGGGTGGTGCTGGTCCTGTGGGATACTGGGACCCGATTGTTAAACGATTTGCAGATGAGAATATCATTCTTGTTGGTTCTGCTGGTAATAGTGGGTATGGTATGGAATATACAATCGGTAGTGTAGGACCTGGTAATTCCATTCATGCTATATCTGTAGGAGCAACGAATTATGGAATGCAAAAAGCCGCATTTTCTTCTATCGGACCATCTTTCGACAGTAATGGTGTTTTAATTTATAAACCCGATGTCATGGCACCTGGTGACAATGTTTGGACGACATTGAATGATGGTACATATGGTCGGATTTCAGGGACTAGTTTTTCATCCCCATTTACTGCAGGTGCAGTAGCTACACTATTATCCGCGTTGAATCAAAATGGAATCGCTTGGAATACTGGATTAATTAAAGCAGCTTTACTTCGAGGTGCATATCCTATTTTTGGATCTATTTTGGAAGTTGGACAAGGTATTGTCAATATTTCTGAGTCATGGAATTTGATTAATAATTTAGAAATTGATGAGAATGGTATACCTCTAATGGTAGAATTGGTTCCAACTTCAGAACTCCATCGATATTTTGATAGAATTGCATCTGATGTAATTACTACCATACCACTTACCTTGGTTTCATCTCGTCCAGATCTAGTTTCATTTCAAATCAACGGAAATTTGAGCAATATAATGACAGTCCCATTATTAACCAATGATTATTCACAGGCAGTTTCTTTACAAATAGATACTTTTGGAATGTCTCCAGGGATATATACTGGACAATTGAATGCATCTATTGGAAATGATATCGTATTAGCAAATTTTACAATCGATGTATTTCAAGCTAAATCCAAAGTATTGCTAGATCGATTTCATACAAACTCAGACGATGTTGGTGGTGTTTTATATTCCGGATCTATCACTGGAGATATGATTGAAGTTGCAAATAATTTAGATATTTGGGTCACTGAATATAATGATAAACTCAATGCTTCTATTCTGTCACAATATGATGTATTATGGATGGTAGATCCTGTTTCAGATGAATTGGCTGGGTTTCAAGATGAATTCTATACTTATTCCTATGAAACAATAACACCAGACGAGATAAGTGCAATTCATTCATTCGTCTCTACTGGTGGTTCATTGATGGTGAATTTTAATGGATTTTTGAGAGATAGCACTTCTACGTATGGGACAAATACTACTCTTATAAATGAATTACTGGCACCATTTGGTATTGGTAGCATGTCAACTCCAATTGCTCCATTTATGCATGATACACAACTATTAAACATATCTTCGTTAATCGGTAGTACTGCTTCATTAACCCATTATGGTAATTATTTATCTCTATCAGAAAATGCAAGTCCAGTAGCGATATCTGATGATGGTGTTACTATGGCAATCCATCAACAGGGAATGAGTGGTCGAGTTATGGTTTCAAGTTCATATATTTGGATGCTTCAACAGGTATTCAATGATGCATCAAATCCTAATGATGATTTTGAATTTATTTCAAACCTATGGAGATGGATGACACCTGATAAAAGTATTGATGTTCAGTCAATTAGTTATAATTCAACTCATATAGATGGTTTAGTAAAGATAAAGAATGGATCTGTGAATGAAATGGAAATGAATCTTTTAGCAAATCAGTTCCATCAATCAAATAGACTTGATTTATCTGACCAAGGAGATGGTAATATATCATTTATTCAGCAACTTAATCATGATGGTCGGTATGAATTGGTTGGTACATTTGGCTCGGAGTATGTACGAATTGAAAAAACAATAGATACTCATCCTCCAGATATTTCTATTTCAACACAAAACCCAAATAATACTTTATTTGATGGGCGCACTACGATATTACTAACCTTTAATGTTCATGATACAATCAGTGGTCTTTCAGAAGAAAATTTCATTGTTTCTTTGGATGGGTCTTCTAATAATATTCCTTTTCATTATAATTTAGAAAGAGCAGAACTTTCTATAATCCTACAACCAAATTTATTTGACCAAGTTGATCCGTATGAATATGTATTAACAATCATCGTTTCAGATGATGTCAATAATATTGGCGAAATAAATTATATTTTCAGGGTACAATATTTATTAGGAGATGATGAAACAAGTTTACCAGACCCATTTGAAGAACCTTCAACTTCGGAAGATGATGCATTCTATGGAATTAGTTATTATTTTGCTCTTGCAACAATTGTAGTGTTGTATAAAAGAAAAGGAAAGTATAAAACAGAATAATTGTATATGAGTTTTACTAAAGTTTTAAAGTAAAGTAAATTAAAATCAACTTGTACGTGAAGATCAACAAGTTTTATTCTATTTTTATAATTTCAATATTATTATTTCAATTTAATTTAATAAATCCAATTAAAGATTATCCAATTGATAATGGGGAATTACCTACACATCTTGATTTTTCAAATTCCAAGATGCAAAAAGGAATAATTTTTACGACAGAATTGCCCGATTTAAAGAATTACGTTATAATATATCAATTTAAATCCATAGAAGGATATTTAATAGAATATTCAGTTAATAATCCTAATGATTATTCTCAACTACTAAAAAGTGGTAGGGATATAACACATTCTGCATTCTCTCTTAATGATGAAAAAGAAATTACTGATTATAATACCAATACTGTGGACTCTGAAGTTATGGAAGTAAATGAAGTTTGGAATCATGGATTTAATGGTTCTGGATTGATTATTGCAGTATTGGATTCTGGTGTTAATTTTAATCATCCCGCGCTATTAAATAAAAAAGCAGGTGAGATTTCATTTCGAACAAGAGAATTTGGTTATACAAGTGATGAGGGACCTGAAGATAATTTTGGTCATGGAACTGCAGTTGCATCTTTAATCTCAGGCTATGATCCTTCTTCTTCTTTTTACGGTATGGCATATGGATCAAAAATAGTAAATGTCAAAGTCGGTGTATCATCTCAGATTAGTGTAACTGCTGCTGCGGTAATTGCTGCATTAGATTGGGTAATAAGTAATGATAGTATAGATGTTGTAAATTTATCCTTAGGTGAACCAGAAGAAGGTTCAACAACTGATATCCTAGAACGATTGGTTTTGGAAGGTACAAATCGTGGTAAGATAATGGTGGTTGCTGCTGGAAATGAGGGGAGTGCTGGTAATAATCCCTTTACCATTAGCTCCCCCGGTTCGTCTCCTGCTGGAATAACGGTTGGTGCAATAAATTATCAATATTTCCTAGCAGGTTTTTCCTCAGAAGGACCAACATATGGATGGGAAGCAAAACCTGATATTGTCGCTCCAGGAGTTCAGGTTCAAACTGCCAATATTTTAGGTGGATATCGTGGTGAAAGTGGTACAAGTTTTGCCACTCCCTTAGTTGCAGGGATCTCAGCCTTGGGAAAACAGATTATATTAAATCAAGGTAATACTTTCTCTCCTGGTACCATTAAAGCAGCAATTTCAGGAAGTGGTACAGATCTGGGTATGCATTGGAGTCAACAAGGCAATGGACTGGTTAATGCTTCAAAGATGATGAGTAATTTATTGACATATCCTTCTTTATCATTTGCTTTTCCCCGATCTCTACCATATTGGTATTACGATGAAGTACCATTAAAGGAAAATATAAAACAACCAATAACATTAACAAGCTCTAGTTTGGGTGAATGGGAAATATCATCAACTTTTGGTAATATTAGTAATCATGTAACTCTTCAACAAGGAGAAAATCCATCCTATTCTTCGGTATATTATTTGGAATTTCAAACTGATAGTTCTGATAATATGGGGTTGTATACCGGTAATATAACACTTTTATCGCCTGATAATCATTCAATCAATATTACTCTTACAATAAGGGTGATTGAGGAGGCAAAACAAAGAATGATAATTTCACTTCTCCATACAATTTGGGATACAATACATGATTCACCCTACAATAGACCTCTTGAGAGAGTAATTGGTTGGGATATGTTTGATTATGTTCAACTATTGAGGGAGAATGGAATTTGGGTTGAGGAATTAACTTCTGGTGAATTAACAACGACTGAATTAATTAACTATGATATTTTAATGATTCCAAGTGCCTTTCCAAATTACTATCCTGATTTTTATGATCATGAAATACCAAGAACCACCGAATTAAGCTACTCTGAGTTAAAGGCTGTTGATTGGTTTATTGATAATGGAGGTAAATTAATTGCTGATTTTGGTGGTGTATCTGGCTATGATTCTACCTACTCCTCAAGATACTATTATGAGGATTCTATTTTATCATTATTAAGTTTACTTGGAATTGGTGTGTCCGAATTTGACTATTACAGTACTGAATCCACTGTGACAATGAATAATAATTTATTTGAAGGTATGACGATTACAACAGGAAAATCAATTCTACAAGGTGGTATCCCTGTAGATGATCCCATTCAAACAAACGCTGTGGGTGTTTTAGGTCCAAATCAATTAAAAGCATTCATCAATACTGCAAGAAATTGGAGGGATTATAATGCTATGCGAACAACTGATATTTCATTTATTCAGGCTTTAACTAACTGGATTTCTAACGGGACTGGTATCTTATCATTTGATTATGAGGTCGATTCAGATACTACTCTCTATTTTGAAGTTCCAGAGGGGGTTACTAGGAATTTTGAAATATCCATTAAAGAAGGTTCCAATGAAATATATGGATTTAGTATTAATAAGGTATTTAACGTGTATGAGGTTGTAATTCCTGGTAAAATATACGGTGAAATTACTGTTGATGTAATGTTTGGTCAAGAACATATCTTTTTTACAAAATATCTGGATAATGATCCTCCCGAAATTGAAGTGATAGAAGAACCATCTTGGGCTGATACTTATTTTAACTGGACTATAAAAATAAAAGATGATAGAACAATAATTCCTAGTAATATAAATCTCATGTTTGATGGATCAAATGATTTTGATGTAATTAATTTAAGGTATAGCTCGAATACAATCTATTTAGTAATCGATCCTGAACAGGTCAAAAATCAACAAATTGAAGAAGATATACATGAGTTATTTATTGAAATTATTGATATGAATGGAAATTATGCAAATTATACTCTCCAGATAGATGTATCTCTGGATCAAATAATGAACAGAGATCTTCTAAAAATCACATTAATTGTTAGTTCTATTGTTCTAATTTGTTTAATCCTGTATTTGAAAAGGCAGACGATACAAAATTATCTACACCGATTAATTAAGGTGATAAAAAGTAAAAAATCAAGCTAATATTGGATCAATATTATAATTCTAGTCCACTACGATAAGGGGTATTTAGTTCTATGATATTCCCGTCTGGGTCTCTGAAATGAGCAGTTTTTAAATACCATTCCTCCTGTATTGTAGGTTTATTTAGAAAAAATATTCCTTTATTTTTTAAATCAATATAAGTTTTATCTATATCGCTCACTCTAATCACAATAATAGTTTTTTCCTGAAATTCAGCTAGTTGTCTATCCTTAATCTGCAAAATCTTATCCATTAATTTTCTTTGATAAATTGCTAATAATGAGTTACTCAACTCAAATTCTGCATATATATTCGGAACAAGTAGGTGTTTTGTTAATCCTACTTTATTAAGGTAAAAATCTAACATTTCATCAAATTTATCTGTTAATAAACGAATCGAATTGATTTCCACGATTATTTTTATTTCAATTTAACATTAAAATGTTATAGATAATTAATAGAATCTATTCAAAAAATAATTATATTAATGACGCATATGAATAGGTAAACCACGTGGTGAATTAATGGTTTGATTAATATGAGTTTTTAGACTGTCAGGTACAATTTTTAATTCTGCAGGTCCCTCAGTTGCATAAACATACATGGTTGTTACTATAGAAGTATACAAAGGTCTGAGGAAAAATTTAGTTAATGACCAACCAATTGCTAAAGCTATAATTGCCATTATGATGCCAAACCAAAAAGCGGGAATAATTGTAGATGAAGCACTAATAACAAAGTATCCATAGATAAAACCAATAAATCCAAGAATTCCACCTGAAAATATATACATTGCAAAGCTGGCAAAACCGTAACCAGTATCTCCAAAAACAATATCCCATGCATGAGCATTGAATAAATCTTTGGATTCTCCCATTGCTGCAAGAGTTCCTTTATTACGAATAACTATTGCTGGAAGAGTGAAAAATGTCATCATATTGTAGATAAACAGTATTATTGATCCAAACATTGCTCCAAAAACACTTAAGAAAGCCATTAATATTGCTGCAGCAATATTATCATCAGATTTTCTAGAATCAGGATCTTTATTTCTATTACTTGCATTCTTCAATGCTCTGACAATAACAGTGACTGTTGTGGTAATCAATGCGAATCCAATAATTGCAAAAAATTTATTAAATGAAGCACTGAATCCTTGACCAACAGTCGGATCACCACCTTTAATTCTGATATATGCAATTACTGTATTTGCACCATCATAGAAATATAACACACTAAAAGAAATCCATAGATAGATAAACATAATACCGTAAGCAATTAAATGTGCATTATTTTGATTAACTGCTTGTTCTGTTGCATAAGAATTCCATGCCCAGATTGTAAATATTTCCATAACTGCTGTAATTGAGATAATTATACTCTGTATGATTGCAATTCCAATCATTCCTGGTTCTTTGAGTACAACTGTTGTGGCTATCGTAATCCATTCTGCAGACCTTTCAAGTCGTATTCTTACGAATCTCCAAGTATATAAGTAAATACCAAAAATTAATCCGGCTATTCCTAAAAAGATTGCACCTCCTATGAAACTACCTGGAAGTATGAGTAATCCAATTAAAGCAAAAAATCCCCCGAAAGTAATAAATATTAATCTCCAACAGGTGAATAGTATTATTCTTGCATGGTCTTGCAACAAATCAAGTGCTTTATAATTTGCAAAGATTGCCAATAAAAATATAATTGATATTCCGAGTAGTATTTGAAGAAACACTGTTGATAACTTTTCAAATATATTTGTGTTGGAGGAGATAAAACCCAAGATCCCTGCAGTTGCAATAAGGAAGGTTAATCCTACTAACATTCCTGTAATTGTTTTGTCATCTGTCTCCATAACTGGAGAAGTTGAATGCATCACGGACATTATGATTTTAGTAGAAGATGTACTTATAAACATTTGTAAATTCGAATGTAAGGCGTTATAATATCATCTGAATAATTACCAAATTATAATTCAGATTTAATTCCTGTATGATTATTTTCATTAATTTATGTTTACTCTTGTATATCATATTTTTTATCGGATATGTCCAAATTGACCTAAAATTTTATCTTTCAAACTGGAAAAGAGACAATTACGAAATATTTTAAATAACTCCAAAATAGATTACTATAATTTGTAAAATTGACATCAATTTAAAAAGATGAAAATAAAGACTATATAGAAGAAATATTTATGGTAATACGCTAACATGAATTATGATTTGGAGAACTTCGAGAGAAAAGATCGAACAGACGAGTTAATGGGAATATATGCACCGAAATTGGGATATAACAAAGATCAAATTGATTTTATAAAAGATGTAATGGACACGGTAAAAAGCGTGATGGAAAAGCACAATGTACGTAATAAAGCCATTGAATGGGATCATATTGGTAGTAGATTGATTGATGGAAAAGTTATTCCACCACCTGGATTTGAAGACGTTTTATTTGAATTAATTCGTGATAATGAGATTATACGTACTTTTATCCCCGAAAAACATGGTGGTTTTGGTTTTTCAGGATATATGACTGCACCAATAACTGAAGTTACAAACTATTATTCACAGCCAATGGGTATGATGGCATATTTTGCTCTAACAGTTCTCGAACCACTGTATAAATTTTATAGACCTGAATATGATGAAATCATAGAACGTTTTGCAGTTGGAAAGAATATTGGATACGGTGCTTTTACAGAAGCACATGCTGGATCAAATTTAAAAAGCATTAATTCAACCTCCGAATTAGTTGGTGATGAATATGTTTTAAATGGGACTAAAATATTCATCACAAATGGTGGCTATGCAAATGCAGGTTTATTTTTAGCAAAAAATATGGTCAATGGGAAGGATGAAGGGACAAATGTATTTCTTGTAGAAGGTTTAGAAGGTATTACCACCCTTCGATTGGAAGAGAAAAGTGGTATTCATGCCAGTCCAACCGCTCAATTACACTTCAATAATGTTACTGTTCCAAAAGAAAATCTACTTGGTGAAGCAGGTAATGGGTATCATAAAGTAATAGAAAGATTATTGGGTATGCGTATGAGTGTCGCAGTTCAGGCAAGTGCTGCGGCCAAACGAGCATACGATGAGGCTTTGGTTTACGCACAAACGAGAGAACAATTTAATAGACCAATCATCAATTTTCCTGATATTCAAAAGAAATTAACCATTATAAAAACACAAATAGAGCGACTAGAGGATTTTGCTCATGGTGGATATTATGCATTGGAGCGATTTCATAAAGGATTGTTTCCATCTGACCAATATGGTTCAGATTCTCAATTCCCCGATGAACTGCATGAAGGTTTAATACATCATTATATTTCAGGTGCAAAGATATATAGTAGTGAAGTTGTTAACTTTTTAATGTATGATGCAGCGCAAATATTTGGAGGAATGGGATTTATATCAGAAACTATTGTTAATAAATTGACTCGGGATGTACGGATACTATCAATTTATGATGGTACCAGTGAGATTCAAAAATGGATACTCTCAAGATCAAAAAAGGCTATTGATCATTTACCAAATTTTCAAAGTCCTTACAGCAAATATCAAGATAGCACGATTTATGAAGAGATGTTGTTTCTCAGATTTCCTGAGTTACGTGAATTAATTTAATTTCATTGTAAGTAAGTATTGAAATATTAATCGTCTGTATCATAATCTTGAAATTAAATTCAAACTTACATTAAAATATGAGTGATAATAATGTTCAAGATGAAATAAAAGATGGTGAAGAACAAGTCAAGACAGATATTGAAAGTTCATTAAAAGCTGAAGGAAAGTCATCTGAAAGTGAAGTTGTTGACCAAACTATTGAAGAAATTAAAAAAGAAGAACCTGTAGAGATGGTTGAAATACCTAAAAAAAGACTTGAAGAACTTGAAACTGCAGAAACTAGGGTGCTAGAGGAGATTAAGCGAGAAAGAGCCGATGCCATTAATTATAGAAAACGATTGGAAAAACAACGAGATGAATTTGCAGAGATAGCATCAATTAGAGTATTGACAAAGTTACTTAATGTAAAGGATGATATCAATAGAATTATTGACAATGGAAAGGAAACAATTCAAAAGGAACATCTAGAGGGAATAGAGTTGTTGAAACAGCGAATTGATAATATATTTGAAAGTGAAGGAGTTAATTTAATAAAGATAAAGGAAGGTATTACTAAATTTGACCCTATTGTTCATGAAGCTATTGTAACTACTCCAGTACCTAATTTAGAGCCCAACACAATTATTACTCTTGTAAATAATGGATTTAAAAAAGGTGATCGGATACTTAGACCAGCAAAGGTGATTATATCCACAGAACCTCCAAAACCGGTAGAGGAGGGAATTATAGAAACTTCTTCAGAAAATGTAGATAAAGATGTAAATGAAGAAAGTTAAATGTATAGAAATTATATTTAGTATCTACATATTTTCATCAATTACTATTAATATTCATTTTTAAATATAATTTTATGATATTTCAGCCGATTGCTTCTGGTAGTAATGGAAATTGTAGTATTTTTGCTATAGATAATATTATATTATTAATTGA
>JAOUKW010000480.1 GCA_029882335.1 Candidatus Heimdallarchaeota archaeon
GTCAACAATAGAAGAATATGTCACTGGGATTAACCATCTAGGTACTATCAATGATTTAACATTAATTAAATGTACTAATTATACTGAATTTATCTTATTACTTGATGATTTGAAGCAATACTCGTCTGCAGTTAAAAAGTTCAAGGATATCTCCGACATTATTTCTTTAGATGATTGTTACTCTGTAAAAGTAAGAAAAGAAACTCCAAATTTGCAATTTATTCGATCCATAGAAAAGTTCAATGTAGTTTTAAAATATGAAAATAAGAATTTGTATTTTATCGATCATGGACTATATTATCTAGATAATCCGGATACTCAAAAAATACTTCCAGTTTTTGATTATATATCTACTAATCCAGTTTTATCTAAAAAATTAGTTGATAAATTCAATTCTAAATTAAACCATATTGAAACTGAATTGATCCCCTTTCAGAAGAATGATTCTGATAAAATGGAATTCACAATGCCTTTATTCATTGATACAATAGAAAACGGATTTTATATTAAACTTAAATCAACCATTCAGATTAATTGTAGAGTAACAAGTAAATATAAAAGAGACTTATTGCATTGCCTTAATTTAATGATCAAAGAATTTATTTCTGAATTAGAAAATACTTCAATGTAGTACATCCAAAATTCAATGCATAAATAAAATCAAACCAGCATTAAATTTTCATCTTGATATTGAATTATTCAAAGACTAATTGAATCTAAAACTTTTTTTTTCTTTTTAAACCATCATATTAAAAAATTATTAAGATTTAATTATAATTGTGGTATTCGACGCAAATTTCAAGCGTATTTTCAAAAAAGTTCCTAGATTATCAAAATCTAAAGATTATAGATAATTTCAAAATAGGGGAATTACCCCTTGAAATTGATTTAATCTTACATTTGACTGATAAAAATTATGTATCAATTAAATTACCTGGTATGAAACCTATAGTGGATATAATCCAGCTAAGTGGTACTAATGGCTTGGTAATAGAATATAAAAGTCAATCAGATCGATTAACTATTCCTGATGTCTATAAATTAGAAGGCTATCGTAATTTTTATCTAATGAATGAATATAAACATTATAATTCAGAAGATATTGGGAAATTAGTTATTTGCACAAATAAACCTAAATCAGTACTTGACAAATTTAAATCAGATCTAATTTCAAAAGGTATATACAAACTTCAGACAATTGTACCTGTGTATATCATAATAATTAATGAATTAGAATATAATCAAGATAATCTTAACATATTATTATTTTCCAGTGGAAAAACTAAGAAAAGAAGACGAAATTAATTTATTTTTACCCAATCAATAGAAAATATTCACAAATCAACAAATAATTCTATAACTGATGTAAGTTGAAAGTTATGAAGATTAAAATATATCTTATTAGTTTCACCTTTAAATAAGTGAGATAGAAATAAAACAAAGTTTTTCTTTTTGATAATTAAAAATTTGTACAAATAATACAATTTTTTAGATTGGGTCAAGATCTATTTGAATGTAGAAAATTAGTTTGTTGAATGGATTATAGATGTAATTTAGTTTGATTTGTAAGGATGATGATGGAGTTTGGAAATATGACAAATTTGTCGTCTGATATCATAAAATCGATGGATATAGATATTATTTGACAGGTGATCTGAACCTTATCTACAAAAAAAAATTGATAACAAGTGACCTTCCAGAGAAGAATTGAACGAGTGATCTTCCAGATATAATCCATTGATTAAAATCCTAAGTTGTTAAAAATTAGAAATTCCGACATAATTTAACGACCTAATTGGAGGTCTTTCATATATAAACTAGATAAAATGAGTTAATAGAATTTACTTATTTTGTAATTTAATTTTTCAGAAATTTCATTAAATTTTTCAAATACCCGAATACTTTCACTAGGATTTAATCAGGTTATACCCCGTTAAGGAATAATGTGTAAAAAATACATATAATAATTCAATAATATTTCTAACACCTAGTATATATATCAATAAGTCTTTTCTCAAAAACATACGAGAATGTTTACTAGAAATAATATATATCTGACTAGACATATAGTATATATCACAAGATAAGGTGTAATTGATCGTGAAAAATACAACAAAAATTGTTCAAATATTCACTATAATTATGCTAAGTTGTGGATTGTTACTTGGATCTATTCCAAGTACAGTTGGTGCAACTGGCTATGGGATTTCTCTTGAATCCTATGGTGCATCACCTGTGGTTAGTGACCCATATTATAGTTTTCCTTACTATAGTTTCCCTTACTACAGTTTTGATGTAAGTTCGAATCCGTATTACAGCTTTCCTTATTATAGCTTTGGAACTTCTGCAGATCCTTTCTACAGTTTTCCATACTATAGTTTTGATGTTGGTGCTGATCCTTACTACAGTTTTCCTTACTATAGCTTCCCCTACTATAGCTTTGGAACTGCAGCCGATGCATTCTATAGTTTTCCTTACTATAGCTTTGATACATCTGCAGACCCATTCTATAGTTTCCCATACTATAGCTTCCCTTTTTATAGCTTTGGTACATCTGCTGAGCCTTTCTATTCGTATCCTTTTTACAGCTTCGATCAAACCGCAGATCCATTCTACAGCTTCCCCTATTATAGTTTCCCGTTCTATAGTTTCGACCAATCAGCTGATCCATTCTACAGCTTCCCATTTTATAGTTTCGACCAGACTGCAGATCCTTTCTACAGTTTTCCATTCTATAGCTTTGACCAAACCGCAGATCCTTTCTACAGTTTTCCATTCTATAGTTTCGACCAGACTGCAGATCCTTTCTACAGTTTTCCATTCTATAGCTTTGACCAAACCGCAGATCCTTTCTACAGTTTTCCATTCTATAGTTTCGACCAGACTGCAGATCCTTTCTACAGTTTTCCATTCTATAGCTTTGACCAAACC
>JAOUKW010000097.1 GCA_029882335.1 Candidatus Heimdallarchaeota archaeon
TTTATGAACAAGAAAAGATTCCCACATAGGGAATTAGAACCACTAATACGTGAATTATGGGAAAAAGAACATATCTATGCACATGACAAGCTAAATGGAAATAAACCATATATCATTGATACTCCCCCTCCCTATGCAAATGGTCAATTGCATCATGGTCATGGGATGAGTTATACTCATATTGATATAATTGCAAGGTATCGAAGACATTTCCAACCGGTGATCTTTCCTCTTTGTTTTGATGACAATGGATTACCAACAGAGAAATTTACAGAGAAGAAGTACAATATAACTCTTGGAAATTATCCAAGCAATTTCACTGAACTTTGTCATAATGAGGCATCTAAATCAATTGAAACTCAGATAGAACAATTTTCTGCTCTTGGTATGTCGTTCAGTGATTCTATTGCATACAGAACATACGATGAGAGAAGTCATAGAATAACACAAAAGAACTTCATTGAGTTATACAATAAAGGCTTGATTACACGTCAATTGGAACCCCAATTATATTGTATTACCTGTAGAACTGCCTTATCTATGGCAGATTTGGAAACAGCAAAAAGAGAATCAGAATTACTGTACCTTAAATTCCCTACGTCAAATGGAGAATACATTCTTATCGCTACAACGCGACCAGAACTATTAGAAGCTTGCGTTGGAATATTTTTTCATCCAGATGATATTCAAATGGTAAAGACGATATCAATATTTCATCCACTTACAGGATTGCCCCTACCAATGTATACAGACGATAGAATAGATATGTCATTTGGGTCAGGTATCATGATGTGTTGTACATTTGGAGATCAATTGGATTTACAATTATTCAGAGAATATAGTCTAGATTTAATATCTATTATTGATTATGATGGTTTGTTTAATTCTAAATCACAGCTTCTCAACGGATTATCAATTTCAGAAGGAAGGGAAATAATGATTCAATATTTAAAAGATAAAGAAATAATAACCTCAAGAAATAAAATTATTCAAGATGTAGCTACCTGTGAAAGATGTAAAACACCAATAGAGATAATACTATCTAAACAATGGTCTTTGAATATTTTATCACTTAAAGATGAGTTATTGGAGTTGAAAAAACAGATCAAATGGTATCCTCAATATATGGAAATAAGACTTGAAAATTGGATTAGAGGTCTTAGGTGGAATTGGATTATTTCAAGACAGAGAAAATATGGTATTCCTATTCCTGCATTTTATTGTAATAAATGTGATAATATACTTTTTCCTTCAATCTCTGAACTTCCTGTTGACCCAAAATTGTCAATACAAGCATTATCAAAATGTAAATCTTGTTATTCTGGAGTATATATTGCTGAAACAGATGTTTTTGATACTTGGATGACCAGTTCATTAAGTCCTCAAATTATTAAAGATATTTATTTTCCAGATGATGAAGAGTTGATATTTGATCTCAGACCACAAGCACATGAAATAATTAGAACTTGGACATTCTATACTATGTTTAAAGCATATACTTTGAATGGAAAGAAACCTTGGGAATCAATAATGTTATCTGGATGGGGTTTAGGATTTAAAGAAAAGGGAAAAAGAAAACAGAAAGCATCCAAATCAAGTGGTTCAGGCACCAATCCATTAAACATAATTGATGAATATGGTGCAGATGTTTTTAGATACTGGAGTAGTATGGCTAGACCTGGAAAGGATCAACATTTAGATGAAAAAATTCTAATTCGTGGTCGGAAATTAGTAACAAAATTATATAATGCTTGTAAGATAATTTTAATACTTCGAGATCGAGTAAAGAAAAATAATTTTGAGATGATAAGCGAAATCTCGAATATCATGCAATTAGAACTGCAAGATGTAAAACATTATTACAAAGAGCAAATGGATGAATTCAATTATACAGATGCTTTGAAAAAAGTAGAACAATCATTTTGGAAGATATACTGCTCCAATTATATAGAACAATTAAAGAAAATGATGGATATATCGCTTCAAGAATATAATATTTTAATTAAATGTTTTTTCGATTATTTATTGCTATTTTCCCCATTTTTACCCTTTATAACAGAGTATCTAAATTTCATAATTTCCACTGATGTAAAAAACGATGTGAATTATTCTTCAATCCATTTACTTCAGTTTAATTGATCTATTTATACAATACTACATTAAAATAGAATATTATTTGATTCTTGTATTAGGAGATAATAAAATTTAAATAATTACCATTGGATTTTTTTTCATGAACAAAGAATTAGATGATTTTTTAAGAAAGGTTGAATTTTTGCTTTATGATGAAAAAGATCCAAAAGCAGCGATTGAAGTCCTTGATGAAATATTATTGATCTATTCTAATTCATTTTATACATTGTATTATCTAATGGTTGCGTATTACCAATTGGATAAATTCCAAGAGGCACTTGATTATGCAGAGAATTTAGTCTCTTTAAATGAGGAAACAGAATCAGTTACTATTGAAAAACAATATAATTATCTTAATCTAATGAAAGCAAAAGTCCTTCAAGAAAATCCTAATTTAGACATAGGAAAATCTTATCAATCACCAATCGTAATAATTGCAGATAATACTTCAGAGGGTATTAAAAAGGAATATCAGTTTATACAATTAGTACATTCACAATACAAACGAGTGAAACAAAGTCTACAAAATACAGAAAGTGGAGTTTATGATGTTATTACCATTGAAATAAATGGAATTCAACAAGATTATTATTTTGAAATTTCCTCTTTTTTTGGTAATTGGTAATCAGTAATATTCATTCATTTGATGACTCTATCGATTGAGGAATATTATTGTGATTTAGCTGGATATATTTCCAACTGCCATTTGACTTCGATAATTTTATAATATCAGTGTTATATATGGTCTCGGCTGTTAAATTAAGATAATAATTTAAAATTGCTCTCATAATCCCTCCATGACTAAATATTAATATTCTATTGAATTTTTTATTTTGTGAATTTTTAAGAATTTTATTAAACACTTCTGCAGCTCTTGATTTAAAATCGACCAATTTTTCTGCACCAAATTTACCATTAAATAAGTCTTCTCTTAAATAAGCATGTTCTCTGAATTGATCCTTGGAAAAATCTAATGTTGAAGAATGAATTCCCTCTAATTCGCCTAAGCCTATTTCCTTTAAATTATCCACTATTTCTAATTTTGGATGATCTATTTGGATTTTTAAGGCAATTAATGCAGTATCTCTGGCTCGTTGTAGGGGAGAAGAATATACCATATCATAATCTTTTGGTAAATATTCCCGGATTAATCTTGCCTGATGAATACCTAAATCAGATAGGGGAGAATCAAACTGTCCCTGAATAGTTCCATCATTGTTTGATTTACTTTGACCGTGTCTTATTAGGTAAATTTCCATATGTATCAATTATTTTAATTGCTTATATTACTTAGTTTAGATAGAATTTATTTATTCTTCAATTCAATAGAGTAATTTTCTTTTTTCAATAACAAGGAATATTATAATTTAATAATAAAATTCTCAAAAAATAATCCAATAATTATTGAAATTTGCAAATAAATAAAAGCTAAAATCAATTTGTTAATCTGTGGAGTTTGATTGTTCAATTGAGAAAAATAAAACACCATTTGCATCATTGGGTTTGCTTTTATTATTTTACATTATTGGGTTGATTTTCTTAGACACATCTAATTTTACTACACCGGATACTTATAGAATGGATACATATACAATTAGAATACAAACACTTGATAGTTTTGCTTTACTTCCTGTTTTTAAAGTACAATGGTCAATATTGAGTTATTACTTAATTCACTTTGCACCTGTTCATTACGGATATTCAGGTATGTTGCTGTTATATTATATGGTAGGCTTGGAAAAAGCTACAAATAAAAGAATTGTACTCCTAACATTTTTTGGAACCAGTATACTAACACCATTCATTTTTGGTCCTCCTCTTTTTATTTTGTCGGGTAAATATTCATTCCTTCTCAAGTTCTTTCTAATTCAGTCTTACTATCTTGGTTCATCACCAGGTATTTGGGGTACCATTGGAATGAGTGCCCCTGTTTGCAGAAAGAGAAAATTTTTTTGGGTAGGTATCTTTTTAATGCTGATCCCGGAGTTTATCCTAAAGATAGTTGCAGGTACAGGAGATATAACTGCTAATGTCATCCACGTACTTATTTTTTTGATTACTTGGTTTGTCTCTCATAAATTTATTAAATACCATAATAATCATGGAAAATCAGGTGAATTAAAAAGAAATAGAAAAGAAGATCTACCCTATATATTTGGAATTTTAATGCATGGGTTGATTATGATTATTTATTTTATTGACCAACTAGGTATTCTGAAGTC
Source organism: Candidatus Heimdallarchaeota archaeon (assembly GCA_029882335.1). Taxonomy (GTDB): domain Archaea; phylum Asgardarchaeota; class Heimdallarchaeia; order Heimdallarchaeales; family Kariarchaeaceae; genus JAOUKW01. Next base: position 4,356 of record JAOUKW010000097.1, read on the forward strand.
GAATATTTTAAGATATATTTTATAAATGTTACATTTTATCAAAAAATCAATAGTCTAATTTACTATTTATTTAATATTATTTGTACTGAAAACTGTTATTCAAATTCTCTTTAATAAAAAAATATAAATAATATTTTCTATTAACAAAAATAACATTTACATTTTTTAATGGAGGAAAAATATTGAAACATCAAAAATTAACAATTAGTGTGTCTATATTTATAATATGGAGTATGTCACTCTCAGGATTGGTACCTGTTCAGAATGCTCAAGGATTTATTTCCTTGGATGCATCTAGATCTACATATCTAACCTATCTTGGTTATGATTATTTTGAATTAAATGCTATGGATGCAACTTATGATATAGCATGGTCGTTTTCGGGTTCAATAATAAAACCAGCAGCCTATGCTATGACCTATAATGACTTTGCATCTTTTGTTGATACATATAATATACCTGCGACTGCAACAGTACTCAATGCAGGAGGTTTAGTATTTAGTGCTTCTGGGAATTTTATTCCTACCTCATCCGGTACTTGGATTATTTTATTCCGTCATAACCAATCAGGTGTTGGGGGTGGATATGTTACGATTGCTGCAACTGCTACTCAAAACCTACCATATATTCAAAGTCATACTTTGACAACATTGAATAACAACGCAGATGTGAATAACCTAGTTGATTCCGTGCGCATTACTTTTGATCCGAATATTGGCGGAGGTAGAACAGCAACTGCTACATTTACAGCATATTTATATGATTCAGACGATAATTATTCTGGTTTATCAAGCAGTGGATCGTTTACTTTTACCGGAACTCAAGTAAATAGTTTTCAATTAACGGTTGGCTATGTCACTGAATCTGATGACTATTACATTAAATTATATATGACCTATAATGGAGCAACCACTTTACAATTAACAACAATTGCAAATAGACTGTGGGAATTAGCAAGTCATCCATTTGTTGCATCAGCAGTGGTAGAACCGTATTCGTTTGATGGAGATGCTTCATCAGATTCGGCTAAATTTGCGATAAATGTAGATTTTAATACAGGTTACTCAGGAATAGTAGCAATTTACGCTGGGTTGTATCGAACAGGTGGCACTTTTATTAGAGGCGTCGGTTTTACTGATTATACATTTACAGGTACAACTACAGCCGATCTTGTGAGAGTGGATTTAGGATCTGTGACTACGACATCAACATATTATATTTATTATCAGATAATTTGGAATAATGGCGTTGTCTCTGCAACATTTAATACACCTACTTTTTCATTAAATGCAGTTCAACCTGCTGCACCATTTTTACAATCCCTAACCACTACCCTCTATGATGAAGATACAGATGGAAATAATGATGGAGTTAGAGCAAATTTCAATCCTGATTTCAATGGAATGTATTCTGGTACGGCCACTGTAACTATTACACTCAGCTTATGGAATGGTGCATCTTGGGTAACTCAAAATACACAGAGTTCATCATTCACTTTCTCTCAGCAGACTGTTGATGCATTTCAGATAGATATGGGGACTGCAACAACTACTGGTTCTCACCGATTGTCGGGATATGTAACATTTAGTGGTACAAATAGTGCTACAGTTTCAACTGCTAGCTTCACTTTAAACGCGTATATCCCTCCGTCGCCATATATTGCAAGTTTAACCACCACTACATATGATTTTGATACTGATGGAAATATTGATAGTGTAAAAGCAAATGTCAATCCTGATTTTAATCTTGCGTATTCTGGGACAGTAACGATTATAGCAAGCTTATATACATCTACAGGAACTCTTGTTACTTCACAAACCAGATCATATTCAACAACAGGTCAAGCTACCACGGTTTATACCATTGATTTAGGATATGTTTATACTACTGGATTATATTATGTACAAGCTCAACTTAAATATCTAAATGTATTAAAGGATACGAAGACAAGTACAAATTTCAATCTAAATGCCTATGTTCCTCCACCTGTTTTTAGATCTGTTAGTCATAGTACCTCTGATGCAGATGGTGATCTAAATGTTGATACACTTCAGATTAATGTTGACGCAGATTTTACACCTGGATATAGTGATAGTGTGACTATATTTGTTGAATTCTACAGACCTGATAATTCTCTAAGAAATAATGTATCGCAAGTGGTTGTTGTTAACGGACAAGCTGTGTCTCCTGTTAGTTTTAATCTAGGTGGTGCTGATGTGAGTGGATTACATAAATACCATGCAAAAATATATTATCTTGGAGTACTTTACTCACATGCGATTGTTTCTATAGACCTAGATAAGGTAAAAGCCCCCCCAACTCTGACTGTCAATGGGGTTTATCTTTATGATACAGATAATGATCAAAATAATGACAGTGTGAATATATTATTCGATGTCGATTATGAACCTGGATACACAACTCAAGTCACAGTGAGTATAAATCTATATTCAGACTTAGGCGATTTACTCCAGTCATTCAATGTGATCTTAACGATTTATGGAAATATGGTGGATATTTTTAATGAAACAGTTTCAATTGCTCCAGGTCAGGGAGATTATTATATTACTGTGGCCTTATACCACCTTGGTTCTTTAATAGATGAACAAACTACAGCAAATTTCTTTTTAAATTCACTTTACGAGGAGCCTTATTTCTATGATTATTACTATGATCTGACAGATAATGATGATAATGGACAAAATGATGGTGTAATTGTTTATTTTGATGTTGACTATCCTGATGGTATTATTGATGATGTTATGATTATTGCTGAATTATATTTAGGAATGAATGATTTAATATCAACAATTAGTGGGAATTTTACAATAAATGGAACTGAAGCATTGTTGAATGAATTAAACTTTGGATTTGTAACCGTAACGGGAGGTTATTTCATTAAACTTCATCTATATAAAGGTGATAATATAATAGAAAGTGTTTTTACGTCTACATTCACTTTATACGCATATGAAGAAGCTCCTATTTTAGATCGTATAAATGTCAATCCATATCAATCTATAGGAGGTAATACAATTGATTCAGTCTCTATTTCTATATCTCCATATTTCAATATGATATCAGAAGGTTTAGTTACAATAAAAGTATTTCTCTATCACCAAACAAGTGGAACTATTATAAATTCGAATACCGATCAGCAGACAATTACAGATACTGCAATCACAATATCCTATGATTTAGGCAAAACTACAAGAGATGGACAACACTATGTCTTAGTTGAATTATTTTATTTATCTACAACAAATCCAGATGTATCCTTGACGAGTAGTATATTCAATCTTGAATTAGGGCAATCATCGAATCCATCATCATCTAGTAGGAATCAAATAAGTCAAGATGTAACTGATGAAGGCACCAATTTAAACTATCCTTCATTTTGGGTATTCATCCTATCTTTTGGTGTTTTTGTCCTTGTAAAAAAAAGTCTTATCAATAAAATTAGGAAAAATTAGAGTTTAATATAAGAAAATAACAAAATTTACTTAGTCAGATTTATTAATTACATCAAAACATCATTGTAATTTATCAAAAAACTTTTTTAGTATAATTGTATGAAGTTACTAAGATTAGTGGGTATGGGCTCTCAGGTTTTAAATGATTGGGTAAGAGAAATTATCTCAAATATGTATGAGACTACATTGGATAGAGTTCTAGAGAAAATAGATAATTTTTTGAATCTAAATCTAAATAGTGAATCAAGCCTATCTCTCTTATTTCTTAAAATAAAATGCCTTGAAGTAAAGGGTGATCATGGTGAAATATTAAATATCATAGAGGATTTACATCAATTCCCAGATCATACCTATCTCAAAAATATTTTCCAGATAATTAAACTACAAATTGAATTATATACTAAAGATAAAAATGAAATTCTAAACAATGTAAAAATATTAGATTCCCTTAATTTAAACGGTGTGGATAAAGAATACTTAATAGAATTACATGGGGACATATTTGCATTACGAGGTGATTACAACAAAGCTATAGAACAATTTATACAGATTGATAATTCTGAATTTTATCTTGATTATGATAGGGAATATAGATTAAAAAATAAAATTGCTCAATCTTATCGAGAATTAAAAGAATATAGTCAAGGATTCAAATATGTAAATTCAATGATTGAGGATCAGGAAATAAACCGATATTCCCCTCAGCTAGCGATAGCACTTAACATTAAAGGAATTATTCTATCAGATTTGGGTAAATTTGATGAAAGTATAGACTATTTGAACAAATCTTTGAGCATTAAAAATAGGTATAAGAATCCATTTGAAATTTCCAAAACTTATAATAATTTAGCCACCAATTATTTTTATAAAGGAGATTACATCAATGCAGAAAATTTCTTTTTAAAAAGCCTTGCAATGAGAAGAGCTACGGGTGACAAGAGAAAGATAGCTCATCTTTGTTCAAACTTAGCAGTATTTTATAATTACATCAATAACTATAGTAAAGCAATTGATTATTACAATGAAAGTATTACCTATTTTGAAGAATTAGGTAATGACATTGAATTATCTCAAGCTATCAATAATTTAGGTTTCTTACAATTCCAGAATCAAGAATATTTACAAGCTATTGAAAATTTTAATGCATCTTTAAAATTGCGAAAAAAAATAGATAATGAAGAACACATTGCAGAAACATTATATTTTTTGGCATTAACCAAATATCGATTGGGATATTTCAAGAAAGCAGAAAAAATATCTGTTGAATTATTAAAATATAGGGAGACTGTTGGAAATAAACATCATCTTGCTGATACATTAGAATTACTCGGTGGATTATCAATGCATAAAGGTGATTTGTATGAGTCAATGCAATATTTTGATCGATGTAAGCAATATCGTCTTGAGATAGGAAATAATCATTTTACTTCTAATTGTTATATGGAGATCGCTAAATTACATCGAATAAAAGGTGAATATAATTTAGCCCTTGGTATGCTTACAAACGCATTGGAATTTATTGATAAATTACCATTAGATAAACTTAGAATTGATATTTCATATCAAATTGGTCTGGTACATTTAGAAAATCTCGATGTTACAGCCGCACAAAATACAATTGAATTAATGGAGCAATTAATATCAAATCAAGCAGATACACCTTCAAATAAAGTTCCACTTGAATTATTAAAAAATAAATTAAATAAATTGATATCAGGATCAATTGATAATATACATGTGAGAGATCTATATGATATTATTTTTAGTGGGAAAATAAAAAACATTGACCTTGTTTCGGATATAGTATTAAATTTATGTAGTACAATTACAGATGAGTTACAGCTAATAACAAATAAATCATTGTTTGAAAAAGCATTTAATTTACTTGCAAAATTAATAGAAATTTCAGAACAAACTGGTTCTCAACTACTATTATGTGAAGTATATTTATTGAAAGCTAGATTATATCTGGTCCAAAATAACCAAAATGCAATTCTTGAAAACTTAAATGAAGCAGAAAATATTGCTAATTCTCATGGATTGGGAGTAATAATCGACAAAACAAAGAACATAAGATTAAATATAGGACTCTATACTAAGATGATTAATCTAAATAGAGATTTACAACGTTCTAATGAAGATTTGCAAAACTTTGTAGGAATAATATCACATGATCTAAGAAATCCATTATCTATTATTGCACAATCAATAGAATTAATTAAAGTTCAAAATCCAGAGTTATTTAATAACAAGGACAGTCCAGTTACTTTCATCGAACATAGTACTGAAAAAATTCAAAACATATTATCATCTATGGTTGAAATGTCTAAATTTAGAAAAATTGATCATCCTCATCAATTGATAAATTTCAATGATATAATCACGAGCATTAAAACGATTTATTTGAAAGATATAATTAACACCACTGGAGCAAAAATCAATATAATAGGAGATTTTCCAGTTGTTTATGGAGATTCCACACAAATTTTTCAACTTCTACATAATTTAATTGATAATTCAATCAAATATAGAAAAATGGACGTCATCCCTGAAATTGTCATCTCTAGTAGATCTAATGATATCGAAAAAGTAATAGAAGTCATTGACAATGGAATTGGAATCAATAAGAAGGATATCGATAATATTTTTAAAATGTTTCAAAGAGGGGAGAATATTTCCTCAATTAATGGATCTGGTATTGGTCTCGCAATTTGCTCTCGAATCATGCAAAATCATAATGGTACAATTATAGTTGAATCTAATGATCAAATTACTAAATTTATACTTACTTTTTAATTTTTATTCACTTAAACTACAATTTTTACAGAAATGGATATTTTACTCTGATAATTTATACATAGAGAAACTGAAGCTTGTAGGTAAATTTCTGAATTTTTGACAATATATACTAAATTAGTACTACCTAGGTTGTATTTAACTAACGATAAATGTAAATTCACCAATGATTAAATTCTTAAGTATCCCCACCAATTATTTAATTTCAGATACTATAAGTCAGTATTACAAATTGATTTTTTTACCTAAGTCTATTCAGAGAGTGAATTTAAGTTATCTCTTCCCATTTCATATACCATTTTTTCTAATATTTCCGATATTGTCTAGTTTTTTCCATTCTTCTGACACACTCCGCGTTCCGTAAATGTAGTTTTATATATTTTCTATCTATAGATAAATTAGAGAAAAGTCAATTCACAAGCCGGGAAAGTTAAGCCTTGCCACGAACGATAATACTAATATACGCGAGTTTTTGGGAAACTCGTTTGCTGCAAAAGGATTGCGGCCAAAGGGCGAGGGCTACACCGGGAAACATTCCGAACCCCGATAGCTTGTGAATTTGAGTGACTCAAGCATTGTGCAATTTTTTGTTTCACTTTTTTCAAGAATAGACTTAATAAGCAGCTATTGCATAAATCTCCCATTCCTTTTGGTGGTTTGATTATTTTCATTACTGATAAGGTTTGGTTACAAAGTGTATGAATTCCTGATGCATTGTAAACCATATGAATTTTTGAGCATTATAAATTATAATAATCAATTTGTATATAAATAAATAAATAACAACAATTTTCAAAATTTTTCAAAATTGTAGAAAATTGTTGAATAAGCGCTAATTTGAACAACAACAGAAAAAAAAATATTTTATTTATATATAATTCAAATAATTAGTATGTAATGGTAACAGAAACCAACATATTGGATAATCATATTGAAGCTGTAAACAACAACCTAAACCCATTAGTTGTTGATATTATGGTCAAACTCGATATGGATCCTGCAGATATAGAATACATGCATGAATTATCACCATATTTAA
>JAOUKW010000098.1 GCA_029882335.1 Candidatus Heimdallarchaeota archaeon
ATTTACCCAAGCAATACCAACGAAAAGCATTGGCCAGGCTGCATGGGATCAAGTTGGTAAATCAATATACTATGATATTTCAGGTGATGCATATGTTGAACCATATGTTTACTCTGAATTTTATTCCTTTACTAATTACTCTGGTGAATTAAGACACCAGTATATGGGACTGAGCGATTTAGCTGATTACATGGAATTCAACCTGTCATCTCCCGATCAGGATCTTTCACAAAAACTAGGACTACATTTGGGTTTTAATACACTTTACGTCAACAAACAAACCGGAATGACGTATAATCAATTAATTGGTGAAGAAACAGGACCTTCTGGTATGTTTTCAGAGGTTTCAGGAGGATATATCGGCATGTCACTACAAAAATTCAAGGGAAATTGCTATTATTTACTCTATGCAAACCAATACGAATCAATTGATATCAATGTCAAAATCATAGATGAAGGTACAACCCATCTTGGTGGACTTGGGAATAGTAAAGATATTGACTACTGGATCGTACAAGGAGAAGTAAATGAACTTTTTACCCCTGATTCCGACTATTCTCTTCAATGCAAAAAAGAAATTCATCTATCAAAACAATATGGAGTAACACTCTATCAGAAATTCGAGTTAGAATTCAGAAATAAACCACATAATGCAGATGATTCTCAATATTATACTCTACTTGATGTAAAAACAGAAATAAAAGCAACCTATACAAATAATGTAAATATAATTAGTCCAAACACACTGGAAGATTACTACCTATACATTGGAGTCGGTGTTACTGTCTTATTATTATTTATCATCATTAAGAAAAAGAGATAATTAAACCAATTAAACCAATAATGTAAGACATAATCATAAATAAAATACATAATTTAAATCATACAGACTTTTATTTCATAAAACACAATTCTTAATCAACAATTATCAACCGATAGCTGCGACAATACGCGAATTAGTAAAGTGTGATTTATAACCGATAATTTCAGATAATTGTCCATTTATTATGTTTTGGTGTAGATTCAACTCTGTTTCGATTGAAACACAGATAACCAAACACTAGCCAATCCACCATCACACATACAATAAATTAGACCATATCACTTCAAAATTGATTTAATAACAAAAAACATAAGCATAAAACACCACCAATCCCCCCAATGACATAATTTTATTTAATTTTTCTAATTACTATAACTTAACAACATCGTCCACACAGCATCCACACCCATATGAACTGCAGCAGCTGGCACAATATTACGAGTCTTGTAATATGCATAACCATAACCAATTCCTGCAAAAGTCGCAAACAAAACATACCTCCAATCCTGAAAATGAGCAAATCCAAAAATCAAACCAGAAGATATCAATGCAGCAACCACTGGATCTGGATTTTTATGATAATACCACAACCCACCAATGATAAACAACAACCCAACAGCCATGTAAAAAGGCCAAACCTCCATCCCTCGAAAAATAGGTATTGCTGCACCTTCATAGTTACCCAGAGGCATATCTAACGAACCCACTCGAATTTGAGCATCTTTTACGATTTCAAAAGGCAGTATTTTTGCCACCAAACCTAAAAATTCATCCCACCAAGGAATTGAAACAACTACCAAACCTGAAAATATTATTGATTTATGCCCCAAATCAAACTTACTAGATACCTTATTTTCCTCCTTTTCCGTTACAAGGCGATACCACCATTGTTTAAAGATGATATCCCTAAACAACATCTCCTCCATCAAACCCTGAACTACGAAAATACCAAAAAATACCACATACAAATAAAGAACAATAGATCCAACATCACCAGAAAAAAATACTGAATTTGGATTAATTTTAAGAAAATACATCAACATACCCGCAGGTACAACAGCCAAAGTAATGGAAAGTATTGAGACATTTACATAATGAAGTTCTTTACGAGAGATATCCCAATTATACCAAGGAATATGCCTACCTGTAACAATCAAAGCCCAATACATTGCAAATAAACCCAAAAGTGCATCAACTGGTACTAACTCAAATCGAAAAACTCCAAGATGATCATTGATCAAGTTCCACTCAACAGGAAACCAAACCCAAACAATAGAAAGAACAAAAAAATACCACCTCTTCAAGTGAAGAAAAATAGTTGGTCCTACAATATAAAGAAATATTACTATAAAGGAAAACAACTCCAACTGAAAATTATTAATTATTTGTGCCACCCACCAAGTATACATTGCCATAATTATTGGCACAGCTACGCGAAATAAATAGTGGTAAAATCCGGAATGAAGTTCATTCTTTGGATCATCACCATCACCATGATTTATCGACCATACTTTTTGCAATATTTTGGGTGATAGGATTCCCAAGATTCCATGCCAACTAGTTAACAAAAATCCAAGAGAAAGAATTCCAAATATTTTGAGAATTGAATCATCGGAAAAATTTACAGACATCACAATTAGTAGATATAGAAAAATCATTACTAAAGAAAAGATAATGTTTCTGGATAAATTCTTACCTTGACTTTTTACTTGTATATTCATATGTAATTACAATTTTTCGTATTAATAAAATAATCAGTAAATATAATAATAATTGATTAATTAATTAATTACATACAACATTTTAAACTAAATTTCTTAATTTTAACATGTGTAATATTTAATAATTGTTAGATAATTTATATTGAACTTCTTTATAATTTATTATCTTTTTGTATGTATATTAGATTTATCTCTTTCGTTTTAACTTAGGTTTTATTTTTTTAATATTTTATTATTTTATAAGCTAATTTTTTTTTATTAAAATGTAATAAAATTTTATTTTATATATTATCGTTTAACTTAGGTTTTTTATTTTTATATTTTCTTATCACTATTTTTTATATTTATTCTTATTATTACAAATTTTATATTATAATATTTATTTATTTCTTTACTATTAATTATTTAGATTATTTTTAAAATATTCTCAATTTTTATTCAGTTTTTTCATTTTAATTTAGTCATTTGTTATTGTTTTATATTTTTTATTGTTGTATTTTTGTTAATTTTTTCATCTTTTGCTTATTCTTTTTATTATTTTTTTGTTTTTTTATTTATTTCTCTTTTTACCTTTTTTATATATCTTTTTATGTTTTTTTTCACCTCTTTCCTTTTCTATTAATTATAATAGATATATCAATATTTCACTTATTGCAATATAATTCCATTTATAATATATTTTTCAGTATGGTGTATGTATCGTTTTTGATTATATTTGTGTTGTTTTTCATTTTAAATTTTTATTTAATCATTATTTCTATTTCGATTATCCGTATATAAATTTTTACTATCTTTTATATTATTTTTTTTGCTTTTAATTGCCTTATTTATTTTTATTATCACTAGATTATTTATGATTGTATACTCATTCTCCATGTGTATTACGTTTATTATTTATATTATATACTTAATTTTTTTCCTATTTTATCTAATATTAATTTTATTAATGTTTAAGTCATATATACTACACCATATTGCTATATTTTGAAGGTTAAATTTACATCATTAAATCCATTTAATAAATATTTTTAACATGGCATAGCTATTTTATCCATTAATTATATTAGTACCACCAATATTGATACTAAACACAAATTCTTAATGATTTATAATTAGTTTTTACTTTAGTATATATAATGTGTTTTTATTATTCTATGTTTAAAATGTTATACATGGTAATTACATATATCTAATTGATTATACATATCTCTAATGAATCACGCGAAAGTAATTGGTTTCCTCATGAGATATACCACAAAATCAAAAACATTAAAACATATATTAATTAATAAAACATATGATATAATAATAAAAATATATTTTGATTATTTATCCATTGCTCCAAATGTGCGCGAGATGGGCGTATACGCATATGCGCGCACGTACGTATATATGTACGCCTATATTCCTGTGCACGGACACCCACTTGTGCTTGCACTTGCATCTCATGTATTCAGCATGATCCTACACCTTGCACTTTTCACATTTTAATTAACCATAACAAATAACTATACAAAAATCAATTTATATTTCAACACATATTTATTATAATTAAATATTCAATATATCATTTTATGTAAATACAAACTGTTTGACCTTCAATCAATTCCAAACAATTATATTACTTACAAAACATTTTAATTCAACTTTATTAAATTTTTATTATATTAGACCATAACATATTATTATATATATACATTATAACAATAATAATAATATCTAATTAAATAGGAAATTTAATTATATCCACACTATTAGTTTATTTTTATCATAATTTTTTCTTATCATGATCAACTTATTTCAATTCGAATCAATGAGAGTCACTCAATCACTTACCATATTTTTTATACAATATTATTGATTTTGAAATCCTTTTTTTTTTCATAATTTCTGTTTTAATAAATGCATGAAAAATTAATTATCATACATCCAAATTTTCTTCCAACAATATATTTTTTCCTAACAAATTAACGTTCTTTCCATTATTTCCTGTTTCTTGAATCTTTATCCAAAATTCATAGCTTCTTTACCTAAGTTTTAGAAAACTTTTTTATTTTCGTATATGCATCTACAACTATGATTATTGATTTTGTGAGACATGGACAGAGTGAGGCAAATAAGCATAATATCATCCAGGGTCAATATGATTCACCACTAAATGAAATCGGGAAACAACAAGCATTAGACTTGAGGGAAAAAATTGACAATGATTATGATCTAATATTATCCTCGCCACTAAGTCGAGCCAAGGATACTGCAACAATTGCTTTGCAGGTTGATGAGAGGGATTCTAAGTTTAGAAAATTGGATGGGTTAATGGAGATTAATTTTGGCAAATACCAGAATCAAGCAGTTTCAAAGGAAAATCAAGATTTATTCATGAAGATAAGAGAAGATCCTAATTTTAATGAGCATGAGGGTGAGACTGGTAGTCAGTTTCAAAGAAGATGTTCTGATGTTTTTGATGAAATTGTTCATGTAATCCAAAGCGAAAAGTTGGAAAAAGTAATTGTGTTTAGTCATGGTGGTGTGATCAAAACGATTATCCATCGTATCCTAAAATTTGAAAAGGTATTTTTCGACAATACAGATATCACTCGAATTAAATTTGAAAACGGTCGGTGGACCTTGGTTAAAGTGTAAAAAATGCATTTTTTTTTCTAATAAAATTCCTTAAATTGAAATTCTGTAATGATTAACCCATTGGTTATTTATAAAGCCACATTTTTAAACATAATGAGAGTTTCACTAGTAAGTGGAGTTGGTGATGATGAAATTTAATTTTTTAGAAATTTTCAATAGTTGATAATTTACATATTATCATGTAACATTATTCTTATGACAATTAGATAACTTGATGTAATTCAAAAAAATAATTGAATATGGAAATCATGCGAAGTAATAATTTTGATATTATGACAAGGTTTGAAAGAGCTGGAAGTATATCGATTTTATTGTTATTAAATGAAAAGGAGAAATGAGGTTTGAGGAACTTGTTCTTAAAACGCCAGCATCTCGTTATATTATTTCCGTTAGATTAAAGGAATATATTTCCCAGGGATATTTAATTAAAGAGACAAGGGAGAATATTACCTACTATAAATTAACATATTTAGGTAAAATTCTCGCGAAATCGTTTTCTTTAATTTTTTCAGATATCAATTCTATGGAGGGTATTGCAACTTCAATAGAACAAATGAATGAATTACGAGAGAAAATGTTGAGTAATTATATAACATTGAAAAATTTGTTAAATGTAGTGAAAGAAGACATGGGTATGAATATTCCCTTTAGTATGGAAGTGCAATTAGATATATTACCAATTTTAGATCTTGAGATGGTTCACAAACGTATTCAGATGGTTCTAGAAATTATAGAAGACTTTGAAAAGGAAATTAACATCATAAAGTCATTTATTGATGAGAAATCACAAGGTGATGATATATCTCTCAACGGTATTATGTTGGCTTCGAAGAAGATAGTTGATAAATTGGAACCCTTATTACTCAATTATCAGACTAAGGTCGTAGAGTGTAAAAAATATCTGAGAGATTCATAATTTCCTTTTGAAATGAATTTTAACCAGATAACTACAAAGTGTTGGTTGGTGAATTATTTGGTTGATGGTGATGAGCAATCAGGTTACAAGTTACATTACAAATTTCAATTGGTAACACAAAAGCCGATGATCATCCGAATAAATGGGATTTATCAACAGTTAATGGGATTTACTAATGACAATTGGGAATTAGTAGAGGGTAAGGAATTGATAGATAGTGCAACAGATTTGTATTTATCTTCACATTCGATTAAGAATTTTATCGCGATTGAGCGATTATTACCTATGCAGAACTATGATTTGATAAGAATTGATTTGTTGTTTCAGTTACATCAAAATGGATTGTCGACTACTCATAAAGAACAATTATATTTCTATCCTCAATCCCAAGAATTTGCGCTATTAGAAGGAATGAATGTTATAAATATTGAAGAAATATTGAAGGATACTCAGTTCAATGGATTAAGAATGCCATCATATGTGAAGATAAATAACATTGATAGGATGACAAGTGCATATGGAGGAAATGCAATTTCTCTTTCTCAGTATCATAATCCACTACATGGGATGATGGATACTCACCATAGAAGGTCAATAATTATCTTTGGTTTTTATGATCCAAATAATTATACTATTGTCCTTTCTAATGAATTGAAACCTGAGGACTCTTATTTAATTATTGTAGTTCATGAATTTATACATGTACTCCAATATTTTACTTTAATAGGAATACAATGGCAAATTCATAATATTTTATCAGTTGAATCTTCTTTGAGAAAAAGGTATCAATTGTTCTGGGTATTATCAGAAGAATTGAGAGAGGGAACAGCAAAATTAGCAGAGTTTCTCATTACAAATGATGAGATCAATGATGAGATCTGTGATACTGTGGATAAATACACATTATACGCGAAAAGGGTTTTCAATATAATAAAACAGGATAATTCGGAAATTATTACATTACATTCTCTTATTAGTTGGATTTTAGACATATTCAATGATAGTGGAGCATTTAACTCATTAATTGAAACTATATAGAATTGGTGTTTGAAAGTCATGATTATTTTATTTATTGAAATTATCCTAAAGGAATTATAATTAAATTTTTTAAATCACTTGGATATTTAGTGATTATTATAGAGGAACCAAGCTACATTTGAAGATATACTCGAAATTAAGTCCTATGTTTTTAGATATACTGTCATGTTCAATATCTAGTAGTTCAGGACTCCTTTTCAGTTCAATTGATCATTTACACGCGGTTAGAAAGGTTTTTAATTCGATCAGGCATGTATAATTTAATGGAATTACGACATGCAATTTTTTCTGAAGAATACCTTGAAGAATTTATTTTGCAGCATTATTCATTTGACAGCCCGATTAAGATCTATTTAATTCGTCCAGCTATAAATGATACATATGAAATTATAACTGATTCTGCAAAATATTTCCTGAGGATTTCTCCGGCAAAAAGAATGTTTGAAAACAAATTTGAATATTATCAGAGAGAGGTTGTAATTATGGTTTACTTAAGAGATAATGGGATTAATACACCGGTGGTGGTAAGAGATAAGCAGGGCAGGTCGATTATTCCCATTGAAAGTCTGGAAGGTACGAGATATTGTATGATAACAGAAGAGATCATAGGCTTTCCCTTTGGAGATAATCAGTTATCTGAAGATAGTATGAAAATGATAGGTAAAACGCTAGGAAAAATGCATCGATTACTCAATGAGAATGGAATTGTTGAACGGCCAAAAATGGATTATGATCGTATATTTACTACCAATATTAATGCCATAGTAGAATATGTGGGTAGAGATTCAACTTCTGGAGACCAATTACTAAAGAAGGTACCTCAGCTGCAAGCCTTTTACAATGAAATATTTGATGAGAACCATGCTAGATTAAAAATACCACTCATTATCATGCATGATGAGTATTGTTTTAATTAAGTTTTCATGTATCAAATGACAAAAAGTTGGTGAGTTTAATAAATTCAATTGAATATGATTAAAAATAATTACAATAACAACGTATCAAAATGATATTTAATGTGGTATTTTACAATATTTCCTTCAAGGAAATTATCGAATATTGTGTAGATTTAGCGAAATTGCACTTCCATCATTATTAGTAATTTGTCATAGGTCTGAATATCAGAGAAACTTTCCATTTATTGTAAAAGTATTCTTTTATTGTATTGTAATCATGTTTTTTCACTAGTTGAAATGATTTTTCTCTGGCAAAAAATTCTATTAATAATTCCTCAAAGTTGTTATTGCTTATCCTACCAAAATAGGTTTGACTTGTATATCCCAAATCACTATAAATTGGTATATCCACAATCCAATATTCTTCATTAGTTCGGTAGAATTGAAGGACTCCCAATGAACCAGTAATTCCAAATCCGATAAAATAAAAATCTGCAGAATCCTCTTCATTTATTGGAAGTCGATCTATTATTGGTTGTGCTTGTTCAGGTATAATATTGTAAAGCGTCTCATTTTGAAATGGAATATTATAGTACATAAAAATTTCATCTGCATCAATAATAATTTTACTAGATGAAAGATGATTCAACCGGGTGAAAGCTTTGAATTTAAGAATCCATTCTGATGAAAATAGATTATTTAGTAGATCAAATTCATTGATATTTAGTTTGAGGAAGATTGACCAATCAATCTCAGAAATATTATTTCCTTTGAGATCCAGGTAGTTGAGATTATTGAATTTAAGTAGTATTTCTGGAAATTGATCTATTTCATTATCAGCAATAGATAACGACAATAGGTTTGATGAATTTTGAAGATCTGGTAGATGAGTGATTTTATTGGATGAAATATCAAGAATTTCAAGTTTAGGGAGGTAAAATACATTCGCTGGAATTTCAGTTAATTGATTAAATGATAAATTTAAATTTTTCAATTCAGTTAGATTTTCAATTTCTTTTGGGATATACTCTATTTGATTACCTCGCAGATTTAAAATTTCAATAAGTGATAATTCAGATAGATGATTATCTAATTCTTTAATATTATTTTGGTCAAGATATATTTGTTTTAGGTTTGGAATTTTCTTAACAATATTTGGAATTATATTTAGGTTATTTTCACTCAATTCGATCCTTTCTAGGTTAATAAGATTTTTTAAATCATGAGGAATAGAGGATAATCCGTTTTTCGATAAATTTAAGCGTTTTAGGTTAATAAATTGTAGTATAAAGTTATAGGGAATTACATGTGATTTTGAATGTAAACCAATAGAATTTATATTATTAGGAAAATCATCTTGGGAATATTCATCAATACCGAGTCGAATATGATAATTTGGTATTTGAACTTTGATTCTGTTTGTATTTGTGAATTTAACATCAATATATTTGAATTCTATATTGAGGAATTTGTGGATTAATTTGAATAATTTTATTTTGATTTTTAGCCTACTCATTGATTTCCCCCAGTATTATCTTTACATTAGATTAAAGAGTAATATGTTTTTTCTTTTTTAAATTAATTATCGCAATATTTCATTAGGTAATTTTCATTAGGTAATTTTCATTAGGTAATTTTCATTAGGTAATTTTCATTAGGTAATTTTCATTAGGTAATTTTCATTAGGTAATTTTCATTAAATAATTTTCACTTGTTAATTTTGATCCTGTTTTTTCCTTTATTATTTTGAACATTGTTCTTTAATCACTTTATTTTCAGGAAATCAGTATTTAATAAAACCATCACTGCTTTTTTTTGAATCTTCCTGCATTTTGTTTTGTATTTTTAGAAGTTGTTGAGATTAATATCATATTCCAATTTGATATTCCATTTTGACAGAATATAAGTTTGAAAATCATCAAAGTTGTTATTTCTTATGATTTCAAATAGATATGCTTTCGTAATAAATTCAGTAATCATTTCTATCATTATGGTATTTGTTATATTGCCATAATACTCTAATCCCTCAAATATACCATCGAAGTAAGGGCTTACTGTCCAGTTATGATAGTCGAATTTAGTAAATTCTAAAATATTGATAAAGTCAGAAGAACCAATTGAAATAAAATAAGGAATATTGCTGTTAATTTTTTGTACGGGTATTGTTTCAATTATTTCCAATATTACATTTAGATTTTCAGTGTATATTTTATCATGATAGTTTTGATTATTGTAATACACATATGTTGAATGATTGTTGATAAAAATTCTTTTGAAGGGTATATGATTTAACCTTGCAAAAGCGATGAACAACTGTTCCCAATTATCTGGAAAAAGATTGTTTGATAGATTCAACTCCATATCTTTTAGTTTTAAAAGTGTGGACCATTCAATAACTGAAATTCTGTTATTTCTTAATTCCAAGAGATAAAGATATTGCCATTCGAGAAATTTACTTGGAAAATTTTTAATTTTATTATTGTTCAAGAAAAGTTGTGATATCGTTGATTTTTTATCTAATTTAGGTAAATCAACAATTTCATTTGAATTTATTTCAAGAAGGAAAAGATTAGGTAAATAAAATACTTCTTTTGGTATGTTTTTAATTTTATTCTTACTTAAGTCTAACGCCACTAATTCCGTTAGTGTTGAAATATCTGTAGTTATTACCTTTAATTTATTACCTGAAAGAATTAATATCTCTATTTTTGGATAGTCAGATAATTGATTTGTCATATTTTCAATTTTATTATTGCCTAAATTAATTTCTCGAAGATCGGGAAGAGTTTTCAGTACTTTTGGTATGTTTTGAAAATTATTATTACTTATATTGATATGTTTTAACTTTGTTAGAGCAGAAATATTGGCTGGAAGTTCTTCTAGTTGATTATTTGATAGATTTAGGCAAGTTAATTGGTCAAATGCTGTAATGAATTCAATAGGGATTTCTTTTAATTTTGTACGGATACCCAACGAAGTTACATTTTGGGGAAATTCTTTTGTACTACCATTCACACATAATCCAATAAGATAATTAGGTAATTGAATTCTAATTCTTTCGTTGTTACTATATTTTATTTTAATATATTTATATTCAATTCCTAGATATTTTTGAATCATCTTATGTAATCGTTGTTTTACATATAGCAGACTCATTTGAAATATTTGTTTTCTCTGTAGATTAATACAGTTGCTTTTTATCCATATAGTTTTGCTTGTATTAAATTTCATACAGATATTCATGAAAATCTATTGATTTTGTCGAATCTGTTAATTCATTCGATATTAGTATCAAATCACAAGTCTAGATATAGATTATTAGTTTCAGCAAAATAAATATCATCATTATATCATATCGAATATCAAGGGTGAAAGTATTTAAATTTAATTTTATCTTGGTTGTATTATGAAAAAATTACTGATAATTGATCATCCTAGACATAATTGGTTAGAGCATTTTGATGGTCTTCAGTTAGAAAGTGGTGAAGATATAGTTGTAGATCAAGCGAATATTCACAAGATTAATTTATCTGCAACTTCTCGCGATGGAATAAAGTTAGAGTTGATGCCAGAAGAACAACCGATCGCTAATTCACAACAATCAGAATATAGGAAATTTGTTCCT
>JAOUKW010000099.1 GCA_029882335.1 Candidatus Heimdallarchaeota archaeon
GATCATATCAGTAAATCTTAGTGTCGGAAAAACGTAAAATATATAAAAATGCAAGTGTTTTTGATAGCAAAACAGGAATATTTAATGAAAAAACAACTATGGTGATATCTGGTAATAAATTTGAATGGGTAGGATCAACGGATGATTTTACCAAAAATGATGGTGATGAAATAATTGATTTATCAAGTAAATATGTACTTCCTGGATTAATTGATTGTCATATTCATTTACAATTTCAAATGGGATTGAATTTTGAAAGAGATTTGGTAAACACACAGCAAGAGATGTTTCATTTCTATGCTCTTCAAAATGCTCAAAAACATCTTGCAGCTGGTTTTACTACTGTAAGAGATGTGGGGGCCATGATATATGGAATGTCGTCCTTGAAGAGGGTATTTCATGAAAAGTTATATGCGGGTCCGAGATTAGTAATTGGAAATAAAACCTTACATCAGTGGGGTCGACAAGAAAATGAAGCTCCTGAATTCTTAATGAAAACAAGAAGAAAAGAGATCCCTTCTGGTAAAGATGGAATGATTCATACTGTAAGAGAAAACAAACATCATGGATCTGATGTCATAAAAATTGAAGCAACAGGTGGTGTCCTTCACGGATTGCATTCACAATTAGATAATTCATTTTTACAGATGAAGAATTAGATGCAATTGTTAATGAAGCTCATCGATTAAAAATGCATACTGCAGCTCATTGTCATGGTGATGAAGGAATTTATCGAACTACAAAGGCTGGTATTGATACTATCGAACACGGATCATTCATCAGTGATACATCTATTAAATAAATGCTTGAAAAAGGAAATTATTTGATTCCAACCCATGCAGCAGTTCGCGCATTGATTAGACCTGAGATTCAACAAAGTATGCCTCCAGATGTTGCTGATCGAACTAACAAGGTTTTTGAAAAATTATTAGTTTGCCATAAAAATGCTTATGCCAAGGGAGTTAAGTTTGCTTTGGGTACAGATGCAGGTACTCCTGGAAATCCTCATGGTACTAGTGGTGAAGAAATAAACTGGATGGTAGAAGATTTGGGAATGACACCATCACAATCACTACAAGCCGCAACAATAGAAGCAGCAAAAGCAATAAAATTGGATGGTCAAATAGGTGAAATTAAGAATGGTTTATTTGCAGATTTTGTGATTTTAGAATCAAATCCACTAGAATACATCCAAATGCTATCAAATTCAAAGAACATCTATGAAGTAGTTAAAGATGGTATTACTATGAGTAAAAATGGTAAAATAACATTTAATACTGTATAAGTATCAAATTTTAAGAAAAAATCAATCAACATACTTCATTTGACAACTAAAAATCTTAATTCATATCTGATATTACCAAAATATGTTAAATCGCGGTGTGTGGTATGGAATAGTATTTTCTAATGATTTTAATTTTTCAAATACAATTAATTTACAATCAGTTACTTCGATATTTTAATATCCATCAAAGCAGAAATAACATATGGATTCTCATAGTAAATTCATTTCAGAACAAATAGTGAGATTTTCAGATACAGATGCCGCAGGTATTGTATATTTTGGTGCATTTGCAACATATTTTGATGAATCATTCATAGCTGCCCTAAAATCAAAAAGTATTGATTGGTTATCTCATAGAAAATATGGATTCCTTCTTCCTATAGTCGAACAAAATATTAAATTTTATCATCCTTTGAGAGCAGGTGATAGAGTATTTGTAGAAATGGAAATATCTTTACTTAAAAAAAGATCTTTTACTTCGAATCATAAAATGTATATTGATGAAAATCAACAGAAAATATTGGTTGCAGAAGGTAAAATTTCTAGAGTGGTTGTGAGTTATAATGAATTCAAGGCAATTGAGATTCCTGAAGTTTTACGAGAGGTTCTGAGTTATTTTAATGTTGAAAATTAATCAATTTAAGCATTTGTGTTGTGAATTCCTATTAATAAAGGATTTTCAATTATCAATTAACTATACAATACCAATAACCTTTAAATTTTGTTCAAATAATGACTTATTGTTTGGAAAATATAAATATCTTAGAAAATAATGATCTTGATAAAATTCTTTCTCCAACCATAAAATTATTAGGAGAAATATTGGGTGAGGTTATTGCAGAACAACACGGAATTGAAGCTCTTGAATTAGAAGAGAAAATTAGATTACTATCCAAATCGGTCAGAGAAAGTAATGACATAGAATCAGTAACTAATTTGGATGAAATCATAGAGAATTTAGATAAAAATCAAAGAATAGTGATCATTAGAGCATTTAGTATATTTTTTCAATTAGTAAATTTAGCAGATGAATACTATACTGTTAAAAAAGACAGTTTTCATATACATCAAACTAATGATACTTCAGGCATAATACATCAGTCTGTTGACCCAATTGAGAAAATATTTGAAGAAATTAACAAATATAATTTAACAACAGAATCATTTTTTGAAATACTAAATAAAATATCATGTCAACTTGTTTGGACCTCACATCCAACTGAAGCAAGAAGATTGACTGTTTTGCTAAAGCTACGTGAAATTTACTCTATCTTGAATCAAATTCAAAATTCAAAGATTCAGTCAATTGAATGGATAAACTATAGAAATAAATTGAAAGAGCAGATTACTATTCTTTGGCAAACAAATGATCTAAGATTGAATGTTGATTTAATTGATGAGGTTCGTACAGTTTTATATTATTTTGAAAATTCTGTTTTTGATAATATCCCATTAATTTATAAAAAATTAAAGATAATCACCCACAAATATTATAAAACAAGTAATATTTGGAAAATTCCTAAAATATTAGAATTTGGTAGTTGGGTTGGTGGAGATCGTGATGGTCATCCTCATGTGACGTCAATATTAACGTTACAGACATTATTATTGCAAAAAAGATTGTGTTTAAAGAAATATATTGAATCTGTAAAAGCATTAATTCATCAATTATCCTCTTCTACTACAATTGTTGATGTATCAAATGAATTGAAACAGAGTTTACTCAATGATGCAACGCTATTTCCTAAATTTGCAAGAAATACCGCTGATTTAAATAAATTTGAGCCATACAGAAAAAAATTGGATTTTATTAGAATAAAATTGGAAAATACGTTGGAACTGATTGAAACGAAGGCGAGAGAACATGGATTATCCTCTGCAGTTTTTGTAGAATTTAGTATGAAAAACCATTATGATCATGATAATTATTATTATAAGAGATCATCTGAATTATATGATGAAATTAAACTAATTTATAACTCTCTGCTAAATAATAAAGGAACTATTATTGCTGAAGGCAAATTATGGGATTTGTTAATTCAAATAGAAATATTTGGATTTCATTTAGCACCCTTAGATCTAAGACAACATTCAAAGATACATAAATCAGCATTAAATGAAATGTTGCTTCTAATAGGATTACCATCTCTAGTAGAATCAAGTAAAGAAAGACAAATGGAATTATTGACTAAGGAACTACTTAATCCCAGACCTTTAGGTATGTTTAATTTAACGAATACGATGTCGGATACAACAAATGAATTAATATCAACACTTCAAGTAGCGAAAGAATCTTTGGAAATTATTTCACCAAGAGCAATTTCTACTTATGTTATTAGTATGTCAAAGGATGAGACTGATATACTTTCATTAATGTTATTGATGAAGGAAATTGGATTGATCTCTATCGATAATTCAAGGGTAACTAGAGTTTCGTTTGATATCGCACCATTGTTTGAGACAAAGGAGGATTTAGAAAATGCCCCCCGAGTTATGGAAAATTTGTTTAATAATGAATTGTATCGTTCATTGTTAAAATTACGTGATAATACACAAGAAATCATGATTGGTTATAGTGATAGTTCAAAGGATGTTGGAATGTTGGAGTCCAATTTTCGTTTATTAACTGCACAAATACAATTATTAGATGTTGCCAAACAACATGGTATTAAATTAAAAATATTCCATGGTAGAGGTGGTTCTGTATCTAGAGGTGGAGGTCCTACTTCTCGGGCTATTTTATCACAACATCCCGGAACGGTTTATAATATTAAAATAACAGAACAGGGTGAAGTGATTGGTAGTAATTATTCGAATCAAGATATTGCTATACGTCATTTAGAAGGGATATTGAGTGCGATAATTATTAGAGGTGTACGTGATACTGTTCTATCAGATTCTGATAATCCGGCTGCTCCCAAGGAAGTATTCATACAAAATTTAGCTAAAATAGCAAATCAATCTAGAATTAAATATGAAAGTTTGGTAAAAGAAAATCCAAATTTTATTCCATTTTATTTTGATTTCACTCCTTTAGATCTAATTGAACGAGCAAGTATTGGATCAAGACCTAGTCGTAGAACAAGTGGGATTGCCAAAGATATCTCATCATTAAGGGCAATACCTTGGGTTTTCTCATTCATGCAGTGTAGATTAGTATTCCCGGCATACTTTGGAACTGGAACTGGTTTATCTGAATTATTAAATACAACAGATATTGGTGACTTCAAATTAATGTATAAAGAATGGCCTTATTTTGAATCAATTATTAATAATCTACAAATGGTTTTATTGAAAGGGGATATGAATATTGCAGAGAAATATCTCAAATTAGTTTCTTATCCTGATGTTGGGTTGGAATTGTTCAATGTCATGAAAGCTGAATTTGAGCTAACTGTAAGACTCGTTCTTCAAATAACTGGAAATGAACAGTTGTTATCTAATTCTCCAAATATTCGAGAATCGATAGTAAGGAGAAATCCCTATATTGATCCATTAAGCTTAATTCAAATTAATTTATTGAGAAATTGGAGAAATCAACAACGACCTGATGATTTAGACGCTAAAAGTATATTAACTGCGCTATTATTGACTGTAAATGGAATTGCAGCTGGTTTGCGAAATACAGGATGATGCTTTTTATTTTAGATATAGGAAACAATAAAACACGTTAATACAAGAATAATTAAATTTATAATATATTAGTCGGTTAATATCCATTTTTAAAAATACATTTTTATTTTTAAAATGCTTATATTTTTGAGTTCAGGAGGCATAAATTTCATTTCAGAAGAGAAACAGAAATTCATCACAAAAGAAATTGAAGATCGGGTAAATGCAATATTCAAAATTAAGGATACATTTCCAGACAAAACCTTTCAAAAACTAGCCAATATCACTTCAAAAGGATGGTTAACAAGGCAGTATTTTAGTCGTGGAAAACATGATCTTGTATTACCTGCATGGGTTTTAGGGATTTTAGGACCAGATGGAGAAGCAAAACATGGGATAGCTGGCTCAATTGATCTTAGAAATACTGATTTACGGAGTTACTATGCCTTGGGTAGTCCAACATGTGATGAAGAACCAGTAATCGATCACAGAGGTGGAATTATTCCAATTCCAGAATCTTATACAATTATGTTCGGTATTCTAATAAATAATCGGGCATTTTATTCCAGTGAACGAGGAGTAATACGAACTGAATATCACGATGAAGGTTATCCAATAGTAACTGTTTACTGGGAGCTTGAATCAGACACATTAGTTTATGATGTATTTTCAGATAGAGATGAGGAAGGTAATGAATTACTTGCTATTCAAATTGTCAGAGGATTCGCTAATCATTCGATGTTAGTTACATTATGCCCAATGGATCAAGATTCTATTACTACAATACCAAAGATATCTTATGATTCTAAATTAAACATTGTTACACCTGAAGACAAACCGAGTATTGTAATTAGTGAATTACCTATTCGATCTTTAGTTCTACCTATATCCGAGGGTCATGCCGGTAGGAGAGTAATAAATGCCAATTTAAGCACATCTGATGTCACCTGCAAGGCAAAAATGGCATCTTGGGCCGCTGAATTTCCTGTTCGTGCCAATCCTACATTTACCATAATTTTAAATGGTGAGTTTAAACAAGATTTTCCCGATATTGATGATATAGAATACAAATGGGAAGAAGTCATGGAAAATATTCCAGAAATAAGTACATCAAATGAAGAAGCAGACTATTACTATAAGGCTAGTGCCATTGTACTACGATTATTGGCGGATATCGATAATTCTTCCATAACCATTGGTCCATCCGTACAAGAAGAAATGTGGTTACCTGGTTTAGTTTTTCAGATCATTGCTTTATCAAAATTGGGATTTTCTAATGATGTAGTTGTTCCAGTATTAAACGATTTACATCATTTAGTTGATAATAATGGTGTTATCACACCTGATCATCAGTGGGACGCACAAGGAGCAATTGTATTAGCTATTGCAATTAATTACTTTTATACAGGTGATATTACATGGCTTGGAGAACAATACTCTTCTGTCAAAAGGATTGCAGAATGGGTAGTACGACAATATAAGAAAGATGAAGACCAAGGACCCAAAGATCCTTTGTTAATTGGACTACTACCTATGGGTGTGGCATCTTGGTTTAATCCATTATATTGGAAGAATAATTATTATTATTCTCATAATTTTTGGGCACTTGGTGTATTAGATTTAACTATCCAACTGAGTAAAGAATTAGGTCGTCACGGTGAAGTTGAGAAATTTGAACCTGAATTTCATAAATACAAACAAAATGTAGATGATTCAATGACATCCTTACTAGAGGAAACTCACTATCTACCAGCTGGACCTTATCAGAGAGATAATGCAGAAATGATTTTTAATCTCCATGCAATTTACCCATTGAAATTATATTTACCTGGATACATTCCTCTTACAAATACCGTAAATTGGATATGGGACAATTATGTACATGATGGTGGTGTATTAATTGATCAACCATGGAATGCATATGGCTCATATTTTTCAATATTACTAGCACAATGTCATAGACATAATGGTGACAGGGTTAAAGTAAAAGAAGTAATTGACTTCATGTTAAAGAACACGACAAATCGTTCTGGTTGGGCAGAGGGTATCTCACCGTTAACAAGAAAAGGATCAGTCGGTGATTCTCCAAATGGTTACACAGCTGCAGAATGGGTAAATCTTATTATTGATATGTATATTGAGGAGTATAAGGAAGCTAGGCCTATATTATTGAAGGGTATGCCTGTTGAATGGTTAAAATCAGGTGTATCCGCGAAATCAATTAATATATTTAAAAATGGTAAATTAAATATATCTGCAAAATTAAATGGTTCAATTTTTACCATCGAATGGGAATTTTTCAATAGAGATAATGTAAATCCACAATTATATCTTCCATATCCAGTAAAAACTTTACCTAAAGGTGTAACTCAAGATAGTACATTTATTGTCTCACTTAATGACAGCTCTGGTAAGGTTGAAATTGAATTATTGACTGATTAAATTAATCAATCACTTAATGTATGACTAGAAGATAATTCTTCATTTTTATTAAGATTTTTCCCTCTAAATAAATTTTTAATTTCATGTCCAACTCTCCAAAATAATCCAAGTGGTGTCCAAACAATAACTCCACCAAATAACCATCTGAAAAATTCCATATTATCCTTGGGATAATCATCCGCTGCATTTTCATTATAGAATGTTCTGAGATTTTGATCTATAGTATAATGAATTCCTAATTTGTCAAGTAATTCAATGATGTATTCATGAGCAGAATATGAACAAGTAGTTAAATGTTCCCACATATTTTGAACTCTACATACTTCAAACTCTGATTCTATACGTCCATCAATATATATTCTGACGTGATTCTCTACGAGTCTTTCTTTCCTCTCAATTTTTTTAACAGATCCATGTATTTGTTTAGGTTTAATTACCTGAAGTATTGTCCAGTAGTAACCATTTTTGCTTAAATATTCCTTGAAAAGGGGGATATCTGCATTTGAGATATAAACTGGTACATGAGAAGGAATCTTATCCACTTAAACTGACAAGTTATTTTATATTGATAAAACTAAGCTTATAGATCAGAATTAAATTAAATTATTAAGATTAATTAACTTGGAAATTGCTTTTCCATGCCTGCATTCATTATTATGACATTTATCATTAGTACATGTCCCATACTCAAGACTCCACTCTCTAATATATTTTAAAACTACTGCAAGTTTCTTACCACTTTGAGTTAATTCATAACGTAATTTCTTTGGTTTATCTTCATCTGCAAGTAGTGGAGATAAGATTCCACTATCAATTAAGAACTTTAATCTCATAGAGAGCATTCGAGGAGAGATTTCTGGAATTGTAGCTGATATTTGACCAAAGCTCAGTGATGACCCCTCTGTGATAAATTCCAATATTATATTTACGTTCCATTTTGGAAATATCACATCATTCGCAAAATTAAATGCGCAATCATCTTCAAAAGATCTTTCAATATTTTCAATCATTATTATTCCCTGTTCCAATTTTCACTATATACAATTGAACCATAGTTTTTTACTTTAAAAAAATTAGTATTTTATTAAACGTATTTACTATAAAATTTATTTATTTATGTCAAATAGCTATTTTTCTTCATTTTTCTTACAAATATTAAAACAGTTACAAATAATATTGAACTATAGGGAAAGTCAAGATAGTTTTGATCATCAGGAACCACTACGATAAATTCCAATATTTGATGGGAATAAATTGATGGTGTATCTAGGTTTCTAAATTCAATTTCAAAGTAATTTACAATACCTGTTTGCAAATTATATGTTAATTCAAAAGTAATAGAAGCATTATACATGTTAGATACATCAAATAAATGTGGGAAATTTAATGAATAACGATCAATTTCACCTCTTGTATGAATGATTTTTTCCAATTCCAATTTGAAATACTCATTTGTAATAGTTGCGGTGGTTTCAGCAAATACCGAAACTTCGGAGTTTATGGTTCCATTTACGATATAATTGTAAAATTTATTTATCCAATTTGCTTGATCTTTAAAAACTAATGGCAAAACAATGGGAAAATCACCCTTGGGATATTCATAAGATACTGTTCTTTCTGTAATTTCTTTTATATCGACGTCTCCGATAAAGCTAATATCTCCCCAACCGACATATGAATAATTATACCCTGTTTGATTTAAATGTATTAAAGTGAAATCTGTTGAGGGTTGTTTTGTAAATTCAATAATATTTCCTGCCCTATCTTGACTTTGTCCCGAATGGAGGAAGGCAATTTCCCATGTTCTACCTGGTCCCCAAGTTGTATTTGCATGTAGAGTAAAGGGATTTTGTATAAGAAATAGGATAAAAGCTATCAAGAAAATCCTTTGAACTTTCATATTTTACAAATTAAATTTGTATTTTTTATATTTAAAAATAAGCTAATTATTTTACAAAATTACAATGTTAATTAATGAAATTTTACCTAACTTGTATTCCATGCTTCATTAATAAAGGTTCGATTTCCGTGAAATTTTCCAGTGTAGAAACAGCGAAACCTCCTTGATAAAATTCAAAATTTAATTCATTGATTTTGTTACGCATTTTTCTAATTGTAAAAATACTTGTAGTCTTCTGTGTTAATACATATATTCTCTTTTCATTTTCATCAAGTACCATTACATTATCAGTTTGTCTTATATAACTAGGATCTGCATATTCATAAATACCTTCCTCATCCATCCAAAATGTCCTAATTCTAGGTTTAGTAATAATATCTACTATGTGATCTCTCAATTTCATAGCAAAGTCTGGTGTTACTTCTGATGTTTGCGATATCTTGGAGAGAAATAATTGTAAATATGGTTCAATTAAACCCGCAGAACGCCGAATTTCAGGAAGTTTTGTACTATTAAATAATAAAATTATTCCAATGGTTGCACCATGCTCTTTTAATCTTTCATCTTGCATATTCGAGGCTGTGAGTACATCAGAATAATATAGGGATTTTAAATCAACAGATCCTTTAACAGGTAGGGGTCCAATTATCTTACTACTGTCTTTATCATCTGTTTCTTCTAATCCAGCAAGTGATATCAAGTGAAGAGCAGTAATTAATGCATTTTCCTGAGATACATCAGATAAATTTGCAATTATTTCTGGACCTTCATCTCCAACAAGGGTTAAAATAATTCCTCTTATTAGAGAGTTAGCATTCTTTGCCATTAATTCCTCAGGAGATATTATGTATTAATTATTCAAAAACTCTTTTTCTGTGTAGATTGATATTTAGAAAAAGGTATTAAATTTTTAGATAAATTCTATTTATTGAATTGGCAAGTTATATATGATCTCAGAGCGCCAAAACAGAATAATCCTTAATTTTATTATAAAGATGGTTTTAATAATTAATACAATAAATTATTATTAGTAAATGTTTATTTTAGATTTATTATTATTCTTCGATTTTGATTTGTAATTAGAAAGAATCGTTGGTAGATTAAACAAATACGGTCAATCATCGACACTTTTAAAGGAAGTATTGAGGAGAGAAATCTGTAGGATCAAAAATGAAATATAATCGTATTCATAAATTATTATTGTTTGGGCTTATAATGGTTTTATTTGCGGGCGTTGCTAATGCGTGGCCTGCAGATTCTATTTATGTCCAAGAGACAGATACTCCACCTATTTTAGATGGTAACATTGAAGGCACAGAATGGATGACTGAAGAAGAGTCTTTTAGAGAAGATGTCGCTGATTCAGGATTTAGAATAAGATTAACCATTTTACGAGATTCAGAAAACTTATATGTATTAGCAATTGTTACTACAAATGGATTTAATCTAGAAAGTAATAAAAACTTTTCAATTGGTATTGCTTTCTCAGATACTAATAAAGCAGGAATGGGTAATACACTTGATAGAAAAGTTGTATCTGTAAATGAAACTGGACTAACATTGTATGATCTTCATAACTGTATTAATTCTGTAGCTGGTGATTGTTCTGGACGTAATTATGCTCCTGGGGTACTTGATCTAGAAGAACCTGAATATAATGCAGCACTTGGATTTAGTGATGATGGAGATGCAGTTTTTGAGTTTACATTTCCATTAATAACTGATGGAGTTGAGTCTTTGTCTGATATGGAAATAAAAGAAGGATCATATATTCAATTCATCTTTAATAAAAACTCAGACATTATGACAAATGGAGGAGCTGGGCATGGAGCAACAGCAACAGATCGTTTGGAAATTGCTTATGAACCAAGATGTTTCTTCTGTAAACCAGAAGAAGGAATGGATACTTTTGCTATAGTATTCAATATTTTCATGGCGATTATTGTAATGACAATTCAGTTTGTACTCTTTTCAGGTGTATCGAGTAAACAAAACGCGGAGAAATACTGGAAAATAGATGTCACAAAAGAAATGGCAAACAACAGTATATTAATGGATATGGCATATTATAATTCATCCTTCATATCAATTGTAGTTTCAGGGTTCTTCACAATGTATTCACTTATTGCAGTATTATACGGGTCATTATGGGCGTCTTGGGGCATATCTGGATATCTAATTAACGGAATACCAACTGCATTTGGATTACTAACCATATTTAAATTGAAGAAAGCAAACTATGATCCTTCTAAATTAGAAGGTGGTAAACCTGGAATCAGTCTCGATGACGCAAAGAATTCTAAGTTAATCCCTGTGGCTTTACTTGTTGTTGTACTTATAATGACAACTTTCATTGGTTTAAGTGTTATTTAAGTAAAATATCTCAAGATAGGCTAAT
>JAOUKW010000482.1 GCA_029882335.1 Candidatus Heimdallarchaeota archaeon
GGTAAGATATCAACTACTGGATCATCGAATCTACGCGAATACAAAGGATTTTCTATAAATCCTGCGTCTAATATACCTAAACTAATTATGCTGTATAATCCCATAGTTTTTGTTTTAACAACATCTGCGATTATTAATCCTATTATCGAAAAAATAAATGAAGTCAAGACTAAGCCCAATACATATCCAATCGGTTCCCGGATATCCACCCAATATAATGATATAATAAACATGATTCCTGAAATAAGTGAGTTTATCACTAATATGATTATCAAATAGCTTGATGAAATTTGAAATTGTGAGTATCCAATCTGTTTCAGACGAGGAATTGTAGATTTTATTTCATAATACAAGAAAAAACTTGTTAATGAACACACGAGGACCACTGCAGTTAATGTATTTAATATTAGTAAAAGGTCTAATATTTTTGGGGCTGGATCAATTATTTTTTCATCTAATATTAATACTGTCCTTGCTGTACTTCCTTCAGGTGCACTCATAATTGCTGTTAAGACAAGCATTACGGGTGATAAAACAGTAAAAAAGATTATTCCTTTTGAGCGTTGTAAATATTTTAAATGTATATTGATTAAAGCACTTATCATCATAACACCTTAGTTCCTTTTATGTTGTGAATTTGTTTTTTTAGGACAATTGAAATTCCGAGCAGGATTAAAACATAAGTAATTATGTATAATACAGCTTGACGTGTACTGTCTGAATAACCATAAAATCCTGCTGTTAGAGCAATTTGAGTCGGCCAGAATCCAGGTAATAAATATGTCCATTTTTGTAAGTACACTCCCAGTCCCATGGGATTTGTAAAGTACATGAGATCAATAAATGAATAAAATAATAAGATTAACGTCCCCTCATTATTTTTTGGATATATCCATCCCAATAAATTACCTATTGCCGAAAAAAGGATTGTAATCGATAATATTGAGATAATTACTCCTAATGGTTCTTTTGTTTCTACTAGGAATAACGTAATGGATCCACAAATTAATGCAGATGCACTTAAAACTAGTATTAATGATAAAAACATGCCAATATTTATAGAAATCATTGAATATCCTGCTAGTTGCAATCTATTGGATAGTTTATGATTATCTGACACCAGGATAAAGGTGAATATTGATGCTGTAATTCCCATTGCGGTTAAACTGCCAGTAATTATATGGATGGATATCATATCTGTAGATATGGTTGTATTACTATCAAATGCAAATTTTACTATCATTATCGTATCTGCAGTTATCCACCAAGTGGTTAGTATTATTAAAATGGGTAGAATAAATGTACTAATAAATATTGACCGTTGTCGTAGCATATTTTTAAGAAATGGTTTGTATAAACTCAAGTTTAGATTTATGTTAAATCCCTTTACACTCATCACAATCATCACCTACACATTCATTCAATCTTCCTTTCATTAAATGTAAATTTCTCGTAAATTTAGTTCTATCCTCGAGTAAATGACTTACAATAATGATTGATTTACCCTCATTTCTCAATTTGTTCTGAATATCCCAAAAGGATAAAAATGAAGAATAATCCATTCCTTGATATGGTTCATCAAGAATCAGCAGATCTGGATCACCAAGAAGTGAAATACCAAAATTTACTTTTTGCGCTGTTCCTCCGCTCAAATTTTTGACTAATTCATTTTCATATTCACTAAATCTTAACTTTTCCATTATCATTAAAGATTGACGTTGGATCTCTTTATTTGATAATTTCATACCCTTCCCAAAAACTTGAAAATTTTCTTTTACAGTTAAATAATCAAAGATAATTACATCTTGGGGGGAATATCCAATTCTACCTGATGATTTGATAGAACCTGATTTTGGAGATAATAAACCTACTAATAATTTGAGTAGGGTGGATTTTCCGGAACCATTTTCGCCAGAGATACCAATTATTTCTCCTCTATCAATATGCATATCAATTTCTTCTATAACAGGTTTGGATTTATTGTAATGAAAACATATCTTTTCAACAATGAGTACATGATCTGACTCATTATTTGTTAACATATCTCATTTATCTGTTTCCTATTTTATTAGGTTGTGTTATTATTTGGGAAAATATATCATATTACATTCATAGATTGTTTCATAATATTTTAGTGTAATTACTCATTTTGAATCACAAATGAGGAATTAATTGGTTAAATTATTGGTAATACCTTAAACAATTTCTTTATTTAACGTTATTATTGTATCTTGATATTTAACCTTGTATTGTTCTTTGATGGGTAAATTTATATATGTTATTGGTCTTTTAATGATATGAATAAAGCAATTGTAATTCTGTTAATTTCATTTTTTATTCTATCTCCTGCTGTAGGACTTAATAACGGTCAATCAGCAGATTTAAACCACATTGATATCTCATCGATGTCTCGTTCTATATCTGTTACTACGAATCAGGATGATTATGAACCAGACAATGAAATATCAACAGCAACTCCCTTAGTAGAGAATGAACCCCAATTACATAATTTTCATAATGTTCATGATGTAGATTGGTTTTCTTTTACTGTAACGTCTATCCAATCAGTAATTATAAAAGTAAACGCAACTGTAGATTCAGATACTTATTTTTACATTAGTCTTTTTGGTAACACTGAAAGTGAAGATTTGTTTGTTAATAGTTTTAATATTAATTCAGAAATTGGATTCAACAAAACTTTGTTTCCAGGGATGTATAATTTTAAATTGAACTCAAATTATTATACAGGTGAGTATAATGTATTTTTACTATTCGGAGATCAATTTGGGTCTGATGACTATGAGGAAGATGATTCAATTGATCGTGCAAGCAGCATTAATTTTGGAGAAACTCAGTTTAGGACTGTAGATGATATAGATACTGATTATGTAAATTTCACAGTATTT
>JAOUKW010000100.1 GCA_029882335.1 Candidatus Heimdallarchaeota archaeon
TCTAAGGGATCGCCTGCTTGATCTACACTGTACACCATTGTTACAGACGTTGTAGACCAATGAGCGTTAGATACACCAGGTTGTAATTTAAAGGCTAAAGTTAGTCTAAATTCTACATCCTTATAACCTTGATCCATATCAAAGTAAATATTTCCAATCACTTCATAGCTTTGCATTAGATTATTGGATAAATCATAAACAATGGTTGCGGTATAATAACCAGGATTACCAACGGTACCATTTGTATATGTAACAGTCATTTCAGTGCTAGTAGATGTTGCACTCATGTGTGTATTTGCATCAAAATGTGCAGTATGATCTCCCATGGGGAGAACAGGCCAGTATATAGGAGGACCATTGACAGGTTGTGAATAATCTGCATCCCATGGAGTTGTATAGCTTAATGAATAGTTTCCATCAAAGGTGAAACCAGTGATGTTTAAACCTTCATTAGGATCGATACCCCAATCAGGGAGTGATTCTATTCTTATTGCAGTATAATTAGACGGGAGCATCAAAGCGTTGTCCCCAAATTGGATTCCAGGAACATTATCGGCAGCCGCCATTTCAACATAGTATCCAAATATATCATCAACATCAACACTATAAGGATGTGAAGTTGCAGTGGTTTGTAATGTATTGTTAAACATACCACCAAGCATGATAATTAATATTTGGAGAAAAACTAAATTAATTTTCTTCATTATATCACCATATAATAATAGGTAATTTATGCATTATCCCTAAAGTATTTAATCATTGTTGCGAATATTTCAAATAGTTCATCAATGTTGGTGTTAATTTACTGAAAAATCAAAAATAAGGAAATTTGTTGAAATAAGATGTAGTAAAAATCAATTTTAATCACGAATATAATGTGAATATTTAATTTTTGAGAAATATTAATTTAAAATTGTTTTTATTCTAATAATAAAATACATCAAAATGTAAAAATCAATAATTTAATTTATATTATTATTAAATTATTAATCTTAGTTGTTATGTTCTGCAAATTAGAATATTACTTTAAAAAATTCAGCTTATATTAGCTTTAATTTGTAAGATTAATTAGATTTTGATTTTCGTTCAGATCTAGTGGTAAATATAATTTTTTACAACTTTCACAACAGAAATGAAATTTTTCGCCATTATGTTCCTTAGTAGTAAAATCAAATATGATTAGATCATTACAGCTAGCACAGGACAATGATAATTCAATTGGAAATGTGAAGTTACTAAAGTATGTATCAAATTTATTGAACTGAGATACTTTTACAACTTTCTTTTTTAAAATTTCTTGGAACATCGATTTAAATTGAAAGGTAATTGTTTTTAGTAATTTAGTGATAAGAATGGTATTATCTAAGTAATCAGTTTGTAAAACCACAATAATATCTTCATCTACTTGAAATGATAATTTCTTATTTGTCATATTAATACTTTTAATTTCAGATGAAATTGTTTCCTGAATGAACATATGAATCGCACCAAGAAATCCACCAATTAGATTTTCATTGGTTTCTGATAATGGACAACTTTTTGTGTAAAACACCCTTCCATCCTTCGATAATATCCAAAGTTTTTCTAACATTTTTTATCTACCTTAAGTTAATTCTACATTGTTCAGATACTATATAAGATTTTCAGATTCGGCTAATCAATTATTTACTCTTATAATTGAATAATATTAAGAAATCAATTTGTATTTCATTGATTAGTATATCTTTTGGTCTGTTTAAAAAATTAGCCTTTTGTCTTAATTTTTATAAACATTGGTCCTATTTAGAAATTATAGTGAATCAAATAGTTAATGGTATGAAAATATTAATCCAAGGTATTGGTGGAATTGGTGGCATTGTTGCTTCTAATTTAATTGCAAATAATTTGAATATTACGCTAATTACTGCAAATCCAAAAATCACACAAAATATAAAAGATGAAGGAATAAAATACAAAATGCCAAAATTTGATGCTTTTTTAAGTGTTAAACCTAAATTTGTTTATACAAACTTAGATGAAATACCAAACGGGGAGAAATTTGATATTTCTATAATGCTAATGAAAGCTACACATTTACAAGATGCTGTTAATAATAGTATAAGTATATTGACTGAAAACGGATTTTTTGTCACTTGTCAAAATGGAATTGTTGAAGAAGAAGTTGTTAAAACAATTGATCAAATGAAAATTGTTTCCGGTGTAATTGCTTGGGGAGGAACTATGATCGAACCAGGTACATATGAGAAAACAACACCAGGAAATACCTTTATAGGAGAACTTAATGGAGAATTGTCTGAAAGAATTTTATTACTTAAAGACATCTTTGATCTAGTTACTCCAACAGTAGTTTCAACAAATATCATGGGTGTAATGTGGAGTAAATTAGCAATTAACTCTATGATTACCTCAATAGGTGCAATCACAGGTATTACACTGGGAGAAATGCTACAAGAGAAAGAAATTAGATTGTTTTATCTAAAAACGTATTCAGAGATAGTCAATGTGGCAAATCAATATAATATAAAGCTAGAGAAAATCAGTTCAAATCCATATTTATTTTATCTTGATCCAAAAACTGGAAAAATAAAACAAAAAATTAAGGACTTAATGTTAATTTTGGTTGGTAAAAAATATGGAAGTAGTAAATCATCTAGCTTACAAAGCTTAGAGAGAGGGAGAAAAACAGAAATTGAATATTTAAATGGTTATGTAATATCAAAAGCAAATGAACGTAATATTTCAGTGCCCTATAATCAAAAAGTATATGATTTGGTAAAAGAAATTGAATCAGGAAATCGAACAATAGGATTATCAAATATCAATGAATTAAAGATAAATTAATTTATAATTAGTACAGGTAATGAATGACAAATAATATGAATCTTGAGAATGATATAATATTTCGTTATTATCAACCAGGATTTGAAAAAATGCAGAGTGAAATTGGAAATGAAATAACAGATTCTTGGCCTTATTATTTCCAAACACCAGAATTACAATTAAAGAAAAAATATAAACGATATGATTTTGATGAAAAATCTCGATATTATGTATTTTACAAGAATAAACTTGTAGGATTTATCACTTCAAAGAAAGACAAAAACAATCCGAAAATTGGTCTCATGAATTACCCCCTAGTATATACAGAATTTCATTCTCTAAGAAAGGGACTAGTTGAGAAATGTATAACCTACTTTCAATCATTGAAAATTAAAGAAATACTTACTACAGTTTCCCCTTTGTGGGAAGACTCTATATTATTTATCAAGGAAATGGGTTTTGTTAAAGATCATGATTTATTAGTCATGTCAAGAATTAAACTTGTAGAAATTGACCTGAATTCATTAATACAATCGAAATATGTACGAAAATATGATAAAACAACTGATGAAATTCAAGTTATTGAAATCTTAAGTTGTAATTTAGAGTATAGTACACAACAATCTAAAGCAATTTTAAATAGTCAATACCCACCTCCAGAATTGAAATTCGTCGACTTGGTTTATGAAAAAGACGAAAAAGTACTTGGTTGGATTAGGAGTCAAATATCAGAAGATGATCCTAATGTTATTCAAACTAGCTTAGGTTATTTAATCGATCCTGTTGAATCAAATATTAGGAATTCACTGTTGGAAGAAATTATTCGTGTTTCAAAAAATTTTAATTATACTTCAATTCGAATTTTAGTAAATCGAAATTCAATTAATGTAATAAATAGTTTCAATTCAAATTTAAAATATGATTTTGAGTCTATTTTATCAATTTATAAATTACAAATATAAGAAACACAACATTCTAGATCTAAGAAATAAAAAGAAATTATGTTTACCTTCTAAAAAATTATTATTTACTAAACTATTTGAACACGAAGTGAATGGTTATATTACGATTTTACTTACATTAAAGAATAAATTCATAAAGGAATTATTAACTCAGGGTATAATGTTTAAGAGAATTTACCATGCTTGGAAAAAATGGGTAAAACACTGGCATGGAGAAATTATATTTTTGAAAGAATTAATTAAAGAACCAGATTTACCTAGATTTGCAAAATTTCTGATTTTTACATTATTAAGTTATATTTTTAGTCCAATTGATGTCATTCCTGATTTTATTCCTATTTTTGGTCATTGGGATGATTTCGCAGCTATACCATTAACTATGTGGATGATTGACAAGATAACACCAAATGAAATTGTAGAAAGAGTACGTATCCGTTTAAAGGATAATCCAGATATTGGTCTCTTTGATAGTTGGGGTACAAAAATTGCAGCTGTTTCAATCTTGATATTTTGGATGTGGGTATCCTATATGATTTTAAAACTCATGGGATATGATCATTTTGGTTAATCTAACTACATTATTGAGCAAACTCTTGAAATAAATATCAGTTACAATTTATGAAAGTTACCAATAAATGCTTTATTTTCTAACCACTTTTTAATTCCATATAGAAATTCAATTTTATTCGGATTTTTCACACAATACTATATTATATATAGGTAATATTTATGTAATTACTCCTAAAAATTAATTAAATGACATCGCAAAATAGAAAAAAACTTGCAATAATCATAATTTATATTTTGATTTGTTCGTTATCTCTTGTTTCAATTCTTAAAGATAATCAAAACACGGAAAATATTAAAATTAATAGATTTAATGATTCTAATTTATTTAATAATTTAGAAACAGAAGAGGTTTTATCATCAATCACAAATGATATTCAATATGGAAATTTTCGGGGATTTACTGAAAATAAAGGACAAATTGAAAATGCTGAAATTTATTATTATATGAATAGTAAGACAGTAGATATAGGGTTTTCAACAAATCAAGTATTTTTCTACTCAAATATTGATGAATACAGAGTAGTTTATTCAATATTTTTTGAAAATTCAAATACAATAGTTCCTTATGGAATGGATATGAAGACCCATTACATCAATTACATAAATTCGGATAGTTCAAATTCACATATTAAGTCTTACAATGAGATATGGTATTCATCAATCTATGATGGTATAGACTTAAGGTTTTATTTTACTGGTTCTGCAATAAAATATGATTTTCTAGTCCATCCAGGAGCAGATCCAAATCAAATTAGTATTCATGTCAGTGATAACGTAGAATTGGATTTAACTGATTCTCAAGCAAACATACTTTTACCAAAGACTAATCAAAAATTAATTAATATTATAGATAATGGGCCGATATCTCTATTATCAGATACAAATCTATATGTGTATCAAGATAGTAATTATTTCAATGAAATCAGCTCTCAATATATAAATAAAGGAATTAACACTTATGGCTTTGAAATTACTACTGATTATGATCCAACACAATTATTAATTATAGATCCAATAATTGTAGCTGCAAGCACAATATTAGGTGGTGGTGCTGCAGATGATTCACTAGCCATAGGCTATGACTCTTCAGGAAATATGTTCATTACAGGTTACACAACCAGTGATGCAATTAATTTTCCAACTACACCAGGATCATATAATAATACTATGGGAAGATATTGGGATGTGTTTGTTAGTAAAATTAGTTCTGACGGTAGTCAGTTAATTTTTAGCACATTTATAACAGGTACCATAAATGAAGCTGCATATGCAATACTTGTTGATGAGTACGATCAACCAATTATTGCAGGGATAACTACATCCACAAACTTTCCTGTTACATCTGGTTCGAATGATACTAGTTTAGCAGGAAATTGGGATGGATTTATTACAAAATTGACTAGCGATGGATCAAATCTAGTATTTAGTACATTCTTAGGTGGAAACGGCGATGATCGTATTCAAGATATGGAATTTGATAGTCAGGGTAATATTGTTGTTGCTGGTTTCACATACAATAATTCAATAAATCTTATTACAACACCAGGAGTAATAAATCAAACGCATGGTGGATCTAGTGATATGTTTGTTACTAAATTCGATTCTAATGCAACAACAATTATTAGTTCAACTTTTATTGGTTCAAGTGGATATGAAGGGGCAACCTCATTAGAACTTGATGATATGGATAATATTTATCTTTCAGGTTCTGGTGATGCATCATCACCCATTTCATCAAATCCATTCTCTACATTCATAGCTGGTTCTGATTTTTATTTTGTAAAAATTTCAGCAGATATGACAACTTTTGAATATGCAACTTTCATAGGTACCACTTTAACGGATGTTGTAGAAGATATCGCAGTTGATAGTAATGGTAGACTATATGCAACAGGTTTTTCAGGAAATCCCTCTAGTATTCAATCAGTACCAGGGTCATTTGATACAACTCCTAATGGTGGAGCAGATGCTATTGTTCTTGCATTAAATGAAACTGGAAATGGGCTTTTTATCAGTGGTTATCTTGGAGGATCTGGAACAGATGTAGGATATGCGATAGAAGTAGATCAAAACAATAATATCTATGTGGTAGGATTCACACAAGACTCTACAACAGATTTAGTAACAACTAGTGATGCTTTGTTCCCAACTTATCCCGGTACAAACTCAATGTTCATAACTATCATTGGAAATGAAGGTACTACTATAGATTATAGTACATTTTATGGAGGTTCTTCAACAGATGTAGTCAATAATATTGCTATTGATAATTCTGGTGGAATTTATATAACAGGTCAAACATATTCACTTGATTTTCCTACTACACAAAACGCATATAATTCCACTAATGCAGGTGGAGCGGATGTTTATGCATTGAAGTTAATCTATGATAATTATGGACCAAACATTGACTTAAGTGTAAATTCTAATCAAAGAATGTCATCTAATGATATTATTAATCTAGATATCACAGATCCTTCGACAGTTCATACAGTTCTATTCAATTGGGATAATAATGTGAATCAAACAATATTTGAACCATATACAATATCTCTTCCAGCATTAGAAGGAAATTATACTTTGAATGTATATGCAAATGATACAAATGGATTATGGTCAACAAAATCAATTTTCGTATTAATTGATAATACTCCGCCATTAGTATCCATACCATATACAAATGGTACCACAATTCAAGGAGGTATTGACTTCAATTTAACAATTATTCATGATACGATAAACGATGTCAATTTTGTTATAGCTAGTTGGGATACTAATCCATATAATATTTTATCCTACCCATATACTCTAACTTCTCCTGAAAATGATGGTTTACATAGACTTTATATCTTTGTTAATGATACTGCTGGTAATTACATTGAATTGATGTATGAACTTACAGTAGATGCAGTTGCTCCACAGATTAGTTTAGTCAGTCATACAGATGGTGCAAATATTGGGATAAATGAAGACATTGAAATAAGTATTATCGATGTAAATAATTTTAATGCGTGGTATTATTGGGAAGGACAAACTGTAAATTCATCAATTACAAGTAATAATATTATCATTGGACCCTCTGATCCAGGTACATATAATTTACATGTTTTTGCTGAAGATGAATTTGGTAATCTATCATCTGAATCTTTTACTTTTACTGTTATTCAACCAAATAATGAAAGTTCAGATCCATCACTAGCTCCAACAAGTAATACAGATTCAGCAAGTTTTATCTCATATTCATCATTTATGATCTTATTGAGTTCACTTGTATTTATTATAATATTAAATAAAAAATTAAAGAGATCTATTTTTTAAAATTAATTAATTAATATCCAAAAATTTCTTCAAAATTATATGATAATTTAAGATTTTCAATTTTAATATTTAAATAAACTCTGATTTGAAATACAATATAAGTCAAGTATGTGATTTATGAAGGTCTGATTTACATAGTTTGCAGATATAAAAAAATTGTTTTTCCATTTTTGTACCAACGACGTTGTTTTTTAATTCAATTTTTGCTATATTTATGATTTCATCATTTTCCTTCTTGGTTAAATCATTTATTTCACAGTTAAAACATTTATATATACTTGTAGCATTGTTATCTGCCTTAATTTTCAATTTATTCAACCATTTTAGTAAATCATCATTTAAAGTTAATTCCAATGTAGTTGAGATGGTTAAATTTTGAGCTAATAACATATATGCTTCTTTTTTTGAAATTTCATGTAGATCTATAGTGGGTATATTTAATTTTTCCTTTACTTCTGCAATTGAACCTTGAAATTTGTCAAATTCTCTCAAACCTGTTTTCCAAGGATCTGCTAAAAAAACTAGTTGTAAAGGGTTTCTCTCGTTTTTTATTATAGAGATGATAATTATTAAATACCCCTTCTCTTTTGTTCTAAAACAAACGATTGTAGGCTTGTGATTACTCATCGATTAAATAATTTCTGATTTATTCTTTCTTAATTATCTCGATACATACACATGAAATTTTGAAATTGTAAGTAAACAATCAGAATTATGAATTTTTAAATTAGGGGAAGTATAATCTGAAATTCAGACCCGTTTGAATTAGAATTGACAAGATTAATAATCCCAAAGTGCTTGAATATAGTTGATTGTACACCAGCTAATCCTAAGCCAGTTCCACCATTTCCTTTTGTGGTAAAGAAGGGATCAAATATAAATTCTTGAATATCGGGTTCTATTCCTGTACCCGTATCCATAATACGGACATCAATAAATTTATTGTTTTTTACTGTTTCATTTTCCCTTTGAAATATTAATTCTTCGTAAATATTGGACGTAGAAATATAAAGATGACCTCCTTCAGACATCGCATCTCTGGCATTTATTATAATGTTAATAATAGAATTCAATAAATTATTTTGATCTCCAAATAACTTTGACTCTTTAGCTCTTAAATCAAGTATTATTTTGATTTTTTCCATTGTCCATTTAGATAAATCGATTGCTTGTAAAATAATATCATGGAGATCAACTATTATAAATTCAGCCCTTGATTTAGAATTTGTTAATATCATCTTTTTGATCAAATTAGTCCCTGCATTACTTGCACGAATTAGATTATTATATATTTCATTTGAATCATCAATTTGGTACTTTGTCCTTAAAAGGTGCAAATTACCATTAATTATTGTCATAATATTACCCAAGTCATGTAAATCAATTCGTATTGAGGATTTATAAGAATTAGGTTTATTTAAATTTATGATTAAAGTATCCTCAACCTTTACCATAACTTCCAAATTTACAATTTGATTTTTAATGATCTTGATTTGTCCTTTAATAACACATTTTACCTTTTTTTTTTGTTTATTTATAATAAAAACAGGTAGTTGATTAACATTGTTTGTTGAATCTATATTTTTACCGTCAGTTATAATAATATCTGAAATTTTCAAATTTTCATGATCTATTGTTTTGTATCCAAATATCTTCAAAAACTTTTTATTAACAAACGTAATTACGTTATTTTGTCCTATAATTACAGGTACATCAAATTCATGTAAAAAATTCAATAAAGATAGGTCGGAATAATTGTTTGTATTAACATTTTGATTTCGCGAAATCTTCATTGCTCCATAGCGTCGTAGGAAAAATGATTATTTAAAGTATATGCTCCTTGTTATGTTATATTTTATTTATCAGCAATAAAACTATACTCACCTTGTATAAATTATTAATTTAACAAATTAATCGTTTCTCGCTTTATATAATGCTAGAGTATTTAATTTCTGATAATAAACCCAAAAATATCAATACACTAGCGCATTTATAATTGAATTATAGGTAAATTACTTTAATTTGAATTCATAATATAACATATTACCTCAACACATTCATCAAAACTATTATTTCAATACTTAAAACATCTTGATGTTCCTCATACTCTACCTATTTCACATAGAATGGTACAACTACTAGTAAATGTTGATAATAAACAACTAAGTCAACTGCAAACGGATGAAGTTATAGAAATTTTAAACCATCAGAAGTTAAATCGAGATCAAACCACATTGGAAGATACAATAAAAAAATTTTCTGTAAAAGAATCTAATTTCTTAATTTCAAAACTTGAATATGAACAGAAAGAAGATAGATTTTTTCGAAAAACAAATTATCCCAATATGAAGTTAGATCAGGAATATATTGATAAAAATTTATCATTTAAGGATATAAATGATCACAATTTACTGAAAGCCATTTCAGATTTATCCATTTTTGCGATCAATAAGGCAATAGAAGATATGA
This sequence comes from Candidatus Heimdallarchaeota archaeon, assembly GCA_029882335.1. GTDB lineage: Archaea > Asgardarchaeota > Heimdallarchaeia > Heimdallarchaeales > Kariarchaeaceae > JAOUKW01. The sequence goes on from JAOUKW010000100.1 coordinate 10,140, forward strand.
TACAGATAATAGATCATGGCGTTGAAATGTGTTATAAGAGGTTGAGGTTAATTCAGAAACATTGGGTCAGTATTTCAGAGGAATTATTGAAAAAATTAAATAGCTTTAATTATTATGGAATGAAGCATATATCAAATAATTTACGGATTAAACTATTACCAGAATTAGAATTATTAAAATTGGCCACAAAAGAAGAACTAATTGAAGATTCTATGTCTAGAGTGGAGATAAATATGGAGATTGAATCAATTTTAAATCAAGCTAGAGAGGATATTTTTGGTGATTTAAGTGAGGAAGAAATTATATTTTATGATGACTTAAATTCAAATCTTTCACAAGATCAGTTAATTAAAATATTGAAAGATGAAAATTCAAGGAAACATATTATTGAATTATTAAAAACAAATAAGATATCAATAAATATAGATAAAGTAATTGATAGATTGATTTAAGTGAATATCTTAACTATCCCATTCATCATCAGTTTCTTGCTCAAATTCATCATCCCATTCTTCTTCATCATAATCAGATTCCCATTCATCATCCCACTCTTCGATCTCATCGTCGCCTTCATCATCATCATCATCCCAATTTTGAACTCCTTCTTCAATAGATTTTTCAGGATTTGAAAGATCAAAATCATCATGAAGTAAGTTATAATCAGGATATCCATCATCCTCATCAGTGGAATTTGCAAATATCTCTTCACCATCAATAGTCAATTCTACTTCATTTACAAGATTTCCTCCAAATGGAGATAAGTTTTCTCTAGCTTGAATGACTGCTTTTAGATGAGGAATTGTATTTGGATGATAATTACTGATTTTGCTCCATAACTCAATCTCAAAAATTAAATCTTCAATTTCAGTGACGTTATTAATTAAATCCTGCCATTTTGCAATATAAATCATATCAAGAATAAACATTTCTTTTATTTGTTCTTTACTAAATAATTCATCACATGAACATCGGAATGCAAGTACATCATATTTTTGATTGAAAATTATGATTTCAACTTCCCCTGTAACATCAGATGTAACTTCTAACTCCCATAATTCCAAGTTTTCATCTTTTTGAAATCTTTCAATTTCAGGAAGAACCATAATTATATTTGCGAGATTACCATTTACAAACTCATTATTTACACCATTTTTTTCACACTGTTCTAACATTGATGTAGATTGTAAATTTTCAGAAATTATTTGTTTGATAGAAAAGGTACAGCTCATTCTTACCTATTGACTAAATATTTACTAGGTATTAAAATTAATAAACATAACAATTTAAAAAAAAAAGAATTATGGAAAAAGTTTAACATTATTATTTTGTCTTGAAAATTCAATAAAACATTAATTTGATGCGATATTACTTTTTTTTATATTATTCCTCTTGTGACTAATCTAAAATAAATTGGTTTAAACATTATTTTGAACCAATACCAAACCTTTCTTGATGGACTTG
>JAOUKW010000483.1 GCA_029882335.1 Candidatus Heimdallarchaeota archaeon
AAGTAACTTTTGTTAATCTTCCAGGAATTACAGTATTTGATTTAGGTAAAGAAGGCCAATCAGTTGAAATTTTGGGATTTAAAATTACTTCTGGTATAGACCCTCTAAAACTTGAGCAATTTAAACAAGCTTTTTATCTTAAAGCAGCAGAAATAGAAAATAGATTAGATTCTCAATTAGGAAAAATATTAGCTTCAGATAAACCCTCTGCTATGATGTCTCTTTCATGGAATGGTGAATTCTTACCACTTCTAGAAGGAAATAATAAACAAATTGGAAATCATCCTGCCCTCAATCCAAGTGTGAGAGAATTTTCCAACTTATTGAGCTTACCCCAAGGAGATTATAATAACAAATCAAATGATGATATCGCCCTAATAGAATTAACAGGTGTTGATAATGAAAGATCTAAATCAAAAAAGAAAAGAATCAATGTAAGTGTAGATATTTCAACATCAGGTTCAAAAGTTAAATCAAAAAACATATCAAACACCAACAAAGAAGAATTAAGGAAGATAATAAGAGAAAAGAAAGAAACAAGAAGAGATTTGATTGAAGAGAGGCGAGAATTTCGAAGAAGCTTAACCAAATCAAATCTCAGCAGAGAGCAAAAATTGGATATTAATGAAAAATTAGCTGAAATAAATCGTGAAATAATAAATATTGAAGATGAAATTAAAAACCCAAATTTCAAACAAAAAATTCAAAATGAAAGTAGTAATTTTTCAGAAGACAACTACGAAATAATTGATGCTGATTATGAAATATTAGATGATGAATAATAATAAAACTACTTCTTTAGATTAGCTATACCAAAAATTGTCATAATTGTCATAATTATAAATGGACTCAAAAATATATATGTATCAGAAATAGCAAAATCAAAAGTAAATAATGTAAGTATTGTATATAGATTGAATGCTGTACCTATAATTGATAATAATAAAAATACGATTTTCTGTTTCCATAATTGACCTAATAGTTGGAAAAATACTGAGACGACAAAAAATATATACCATAATCCAAATAATAGGATTAATGCAATAACACCACCTAAATCAGGATTTGAACTAAAATCCTGTGCAATTTGCCACAGCATTTGACCAGCAATGTATGAAAACAAAATACCTATAAAACATAGTACTTTAGAAAAAGTACCTACACCTTCATTTGATCGAGCCATATAGATGTCATAATCTAACCAATATTTAATAATAACTTGTTCTCAACAATTAAACGCATTTTAATTTGTGTAAATTTGGGATTATTGTATATTGTATAAATCAAAAAGCAGTTTAATACTGTATATACTCCTATGCCTGTATAATCAAATATTTACAATTCTGTTTGATTTAAACAATTCAACTAGCTCTGTTCTTCTTGCTCTTTCTCCATTTCTTTAATTAATTTCTCTATCCTTTCTCTTTCTTTTTTTAATTGTTTTTCTAAATATTGTACTCTCTTCTTATCCCATTTAATTAATGTTTTAGATAATTGACTTAAAATATCCTTATATAACGGATTAGACCGATCTATTTGATTTTCAATACTTGTACCAAGAAATTTTCTAAATTCATCATGATCTCTAAGTACTTTTACAATTGATTGTACTAATTCTTCTTTGTATTTATCCTCAATTAAAATTTTATCTTGATCTTCAAACACAACAATAAATGCAATTTGAAAATCATCATCGGGATGTGGAGTATAAATATTGAATGTTCGATTGTCAAGCGATATACGCACAATTTTACCATCCTTTTCATCATCGGTTGCAATTTGAGAAATAGTTTTTGCCAGTGAAATAAAAGTAGAACTTACACCTTCATTCTCAAAGGATCGCTCTTCTTTGTTTATGAAAGTTGACCATAAAGGTATCCCAGATGGTTTCCCATTTAACGTAGGTAAGATCGACATATAAGACGGAGATGATGGTAATCTGAATAATATCTGCGTTTCGATCTTCTCTATTTCTGTATCCACAATAATGAATCGGTACTAATATTTTAAAACACTCGGTTAATTGCAACATATTTTTGAGTGTCAAAATTTAATCAATAACATAAAATGTATTACAATAGCTGTAGAAAGTGGTATTACAATGGGGGAGTGGGTGAGGGAAACAGAGAAGATATTTCCCCTAAAAACGATATTTTATGGTATTATTAAAGTTTTATCAGAAGGGAGGTGACTGAAACTATTCATAAAAAATCTTGTTACAGTCTGTTTAAATAATTTATCAAATTCCTCAAAGTATTAGTATCTAAAGAATATTTAAAATTAAACAAACTATGCCTCTAATCTTTAACAATCATGAATTAATCATTTAATTTTATTTTTGACGTGAAATTTCAATTTTGTTATTGAATTTTCAATCGTTTGATGTTATTTCCTACGTAAAGACCTTTTTTACTTAAATCTAACAACATTAAAGGCCAATATTTTGAAAAAATCTCCACAGGAAACAATCGAACTATACGAAATACATGACACCTTTTATATTTTATTTAAATAAACTAATAGTTATATATAATTAATATATAACACTAAAAATATAGTTTTTACAATTTAACCGCTTAATATTTTTTAATCATATTATCTAGATATTACAATACTTAAAGAAGATGTACTTCCTATTTAAATCAAATAATTCTTTATATAAAGTGGAAAGCAATTTTTTCCATTTACTCCATAAGAATTATATGTAATACTTCATTTGAGGTGACAGGCATTAGCGAAACTATAATTTATAATAACTATTCGCAAACAGGGTTGGTTACAAATATGCAAAAAGGAGTAGATTTAGACGACATTTTTGATAGGTTTCTTAAACCTAAGACACCTATTTTCAAAGAAAGGGATGCATTACGTGCAACATATATCCCAGATTTTCTTCCTCATCG
>JAOUKW010000484.1 GCA_029882335.1 Candidatus Heimdallarchaeota archaeon
CAATATCATGCCATCAATATAAAGACCATCAGACTCTGAGTCATTAAAATGTGTCTTTAATGTATTTTCAACTCTCTCAGAACCGATTAGATCTATTTGGATGGTTACTACTTCACCTAATGCACTTAATAGTGTAACATCATTTGCAAGTTGCTTGTATCTCTTTGGTCCTTTCATTTTAATAACCGTATTTGTAATATTATAATTTTGAATCTTTTACATAAGAATTCGAAAATTAATCTACTACATAAGTTACTATCAACTACTTAAATAAACTTTCATAAAGAAGTTCATCTATTCACAAAAAAAATTATGAAGATTAATGACTGCCACGAATCCTTTAATCATCATTGACTTTCAATTCAAAAGGCACCATGACTTGGCAGTCTAATATAATTTAATTTAAATTATTATAAAAGTATGGTATTGTCTTTTCTTCTAAAGTTTATTTTTTTGTTATTCTTTCTAATACTTTTATGTATGGTGCGATTTCATATTTTTGTTCAGTTGTCAAATCTGAAAACAATCCTTTTAGATGATCTAATGTTAATTCAGCAAATCCTAATCGAAATTGATCTAAAGAGATAGTTGGTGAAGTTGCCAATTCTATAATCGCTTTCCAAGATCTTGGTATGAATTTATTTGATGTTGGGGGGTTATTGAATTCTGTTTGTAGCATATTATTAAATAATGGAATAAGTACGGACCAATTATTATTTAATTTTACTCTCTCATATTTCTCGAAATCTTGGATTCGATTGATGGCAAAAGCAAGTATATTCGTTAATTCTTCATTATTTATTTTTTCAACCTCTTCCTCCATTTCAATCAAATTATGAATTAGTTGATCATTAAATGAAAATAATGATAATTTTTGTTGATTTTTTCTCCATAATTCACTAATAAATTCTATAACTAAAGCATTCCCATAGATCGTTATTTTATGATCTAGGTCATATAAGTGGTTGATTGCATTAAAATAATGATCAAAAAATATTTTTAGGTTTATTTCAGTTGATAACTCCTCACTTTTTTTATACTCACGTTTTAACCTTGGAATTTGTTTTACTAATTCTGGTCGTGTCTTTAAATTCTCCCATACTTTATTAGGGTTTTCTAAAATCATGTTTTTTAAGGAATTATAATCTTCCTCTGAATCTATCATATTTAATGTATCAAAATAATACCTATAAATGATTAAGTTTGTTATCAACTATTTTGAAATAAATTAATTTATTCTGAAATCGGTTTTACCTTTGAGAGACTAGTTATTCCATAAATATTTGACCAAAGGGTCTTATATCCAATGAGATATAGTATCAATCCAGATGATAAGAAGGTAAATATGTAGAGATTCCAAGATAAAAGTAGGTAGATTGTAATTAAGTAATATTTTGGGGTAAAAGTAGATTGGCCAAAACCTGGATTTAACAATATTAAGACTACTCCAATAATTGTTGAGTAGAAAATAATTTGAATGAATATCCTCTTTATTGCATTATTATATGTAGGAATAATATTTTCCTTTCTATCAGTAAAACCAAAATACCAACCCATAGAAAGAAAAGACACCCAAGAAAATATAAACGATTGTAATGATAATTGGTAATCAAAAAATTCGATTGAATTTATTTTAGTATTTGGATTTTCAATAGTAAATCCGTAAAATCCAAGAAGTAAGAATAGAAGTGACCAATATACATAGGTAAAAAATGATTTTAATAGTTTGACATTTCTTGATACAGGTTTTTGTAATTCAATTTCTTGCTTTAATTCCTCTTCTGGAATAAATGCAAATGCAGAATCATCAAATATTGGCATATCTGGCATATTTGGATCAAAATCTTCTTCTTCTAATTGAGGTAATTCAAATTCTTCTTCTTCTAATACTGATGTCAAGTCTATTTTTTCTTCAGACTTGTTTGAATCTTCCTCAATTAATCCATCAAGAAGATCGCCGAGTTCTGATTTCTGATTTGATTTGGTTATAGGCATTTTACAGGAAGGACACTCAAAATCACTATCCTGAATCTCTTCATCACATGCCCAACAATTATTTGTCACTATTGAAAAATTGAATATCTATGATAAAAGGATTCTTGAAAATAAATGAATGGATAGTAAATAATTTTGAAAAGATGGTGTCAATATCAATTGAAATATTACCCGATTTCTAAATGAATAAACTCAATTTATCCGACTCAACAGATAAATTTAATTAGTCATGAAACATAATTTCATATTAGATATGTCAATAGGTGAAAGACTAGAAAATACTTTGATGGAATTTGAGGCAAAAACAGATGGAATACTTGGCAGTTGTGTTATGATTTCTAGTCAAGCATTAATGATGGCCGAAGCATCTCAAAATTTTGATAGAGGTGTAATTCAAGGAATGAGCGTAAAATTAATGCGGTTAGCAAAAGAAACGTTAGAATCTTTATGGCAAAATCCTGGTCTTCAATCTATCACAATAGAAGAAAATGATCATGTGGTCTATGTACGTCCTGTAAATAGTGAATATCACATAGTCGTCGTTACAGATAAATCCGAAGTTCAAGGATTACGTGAAATGAATCTAAAACAATTAATAGCAAAAGTTGCAACTATATTGAGCTAGTTTTGTGTAAAATTATTCAATGCGGTTAAAATTATTTGATTATATTTCAATTAATTTAATGTATAAAGGTAAGAGTTATGTGTTTGATGAAATGTGATTAAGTTAGATGACGTATATTGAATCAGCACTTGGAGACTTTATTAAAAATATCTTAACTCGTGGTATTCGAACATTAAAATCACCTAGATATGCTCCATATTCAATTTTTCTACTTATTATTGTAATTATAAGTACTGTATCAATTTTTCTACAGCCGTATTTTAATATAATTACAGATGA